>DATJGQ010000160.1:0-3848 GCA_035494815.1 Gemmataceae bacterium | reverse complement strand
GCTCAGCGCAGGCAGCAGGAGATCTCGAAGGGTGCGCTGGCAGACCGACCGGCTCGATCGCTTCAGAAAAGCTCTGGCCGACGGGACATTTGAAGCCGCGATCGCCGAGGTTCGCGCCGGCGCCAAGCGCGGCCACTGGATCTGGTTCATCTTTCCACAGCTCGCCGGCCTCGGATCATCGCCGCTGTCGCAGCGCTACGGAATCCGTGATGCCGCCGAGGCGGCGGACTATGCCAGCGACCCGGTTCTCGGCGCTCGGCTGATTGCAGTCGCCGTCGCCGCTGCGGAGCAGTTGCGCCGGGGCGTGAAGCTCGTCGATCTCATGGGTGGAAGCCTGGACGCATTGAAAGTTGTCTCGTCGATGACCCTGTTCGAGGAAATCTCAGGCAGGCTTGATGCCGTCGAACACAACGAGAGTCTGCTTGGATTGAGAGAGGCATGCCGTGAGATTCTCGAGGCTGCCGCTCTTGAAGGGTACGGTCGCTGCGCATTCACGAAGAGTCGACTGCAAGCGGGATGAGGACCGCGCTCCGCTCCGCGAAGTCATCTTTCGCGTCCTCGCTGGCTACGGACGTTTTGGCAGCGGCGTGTCGGTATCGCGAAGCCAGAGGACGCTGACTCCTGCCCTCGATTCCATGCTCGAATACAAGATCTGCCAGGCCGCAGAGTGGAACACGGCAACGTCAGCTCTGCCGTCGCCGTCGTAGTCCGCGGCAACCGGGATGTCGGATTCGCTGCCCAACGTGGCGGCGAGAATGATCCCGGAAGTGTGGCTCGACGGCCTGACCAGCCACCGGCCAGTCGCCGGCTCGAACACGGCGGCGTCAGTGACGCCGTCGCCATCGTAGTCAGCAGGCACCGGAATATCGCCCCTTGTTCCGAGGGCAATCGTCACAGTGGTTCCATAGTCCGATCCCGACTGCAGGATGGCCCATTGGCCGGTCGAGGGTCGGTAGACCGCGGGATCGGTCTTGCCGTCGCCGTCGTAATCGCCTGGCGCGGGAATGTCGATAGCGGTGCCCCAGAAAATCACTAGCTCCATCTCGAAATTGGTAGTCGATTCGAGAATCCGCCATCGCCCTGTTGACGGCGAGTACACGGCCGGATCGGTCGTGCCGTCTCCATCGAAGTCACCTGGGACCGGTAAGTCGCCGTCTGCGCCGAGCGACAGATCGAAGTCTTTCGTGTAGCCGGTACTCGATGTGAGGATCGACCATGTGCCGGTGGAAGGGCGGTAGTACGCCAAGTCCGTCTTGCGATCGCCATCGTAATCGCCGGGTACTGGAAGGTCCGTAGCGGTGCCCCACGGAACGACCATCGTCGTCGCGAAGTTGGTGCTTGACGTCAGGACCCGCCACTCACCGGTTGACAGACGATATGCGGCGACGTCGGCCTTCCCGTCTCCGTCGTAGTCATCAGCGGCCAATGCGTTTGGCTGGAGTGCCGAAGCTGGCGGCCGCGCGAGACTCACTTGATCACCCGGAACTGCCGTCTGCTCGACGGTCTGGCTCGTCTCCGTCGTGTTCGAGGACGTCAGGCCCAGAGAGGACGGCGTGACAACGACGTTATCGAACGTGGCGGTGGTCGCGCTGGCGGCGTTGTGGCTGGTGACTGCGAGGCCGATGTAGACCTGCGCCGCCATTGCGACGGTGGTGGTGTTCATCAAGCTCCAGGTGGTGCCGGTGGCGGAGTAGTAGCCACTGAAGGTGTTGCCGGCGCGCACCAGCCGAACCCACAAGGGCGCGGCGCCGGGGAAGCCGCTGGTGAAATTGCTGGCGGCACCGGGCGTCGAGCGCCATTGAAAGGTCGGGCCGTGGAGGGCGGTCACCTGGGCGACGACGTTGCGGGCATTGGCGGTGAGATCCTCGCGGATCATCACGCCGGCTTTGGCCCAGTCGCTGGTGTTGAGCAGACTGCCGACGCGCGCAATGATCTCGCCGTCACCGGTCAGCGCCTGGAAGGCGAACTGAAACTGGTCGGCGGAGTCCCAGATGTCGGTGCCGGCGCCGGTGAGGGAAAACGTGCCGCCGCCGAAGGTGGCCAGCCCGGTGATGGCGGGCGAGCCGACATCCTGGGAGATCCACGGCACCGGGAGATTGCCGGGCGCACTAACGGTGAATGTCAGGCCGTTACTGGCCACGCTGTTGACGGTGACGACCACTGGACCCGTGGTCGCGCCACTCGGCACCGGGACGACAATGCTGCTGTCGCTCCAATTCGTCGGGGTGGCAAGCGTCCCGTTGAACCGGACGCTACTGCCGCTTTGCGACACGCCAAAGTTCGCGCCGCTGATCGTCACTGAGGTGCCAACGATGCCCGAGGTAGGTAACAGTCCCGAGAGACTGGGTGGCGGGACGACGTCGGTGACGGTCCAGGTGAACGTCTTGCTAGTGGCCAGCGCCCCGTCCGACGCGGTGGCAGTGACGGTGTAGGTGCCCGCGCTCGTGAAGGTGAGCGTGCCCGCAATCACGCCCGTCGCGGGATTGACGGCGAGCGTCGCGGGCAGGCCGGTGGCGCTGTAGATCAGCGGCGCGCCCTCGGGATCGCTCGCGACCAGGGCGAGCGAGACGGTATTACCCTCGGCGCTCGTTTGGTTCGCCGGCTGGGTCAGCACGGGCGGCTGATTCGGCTGCCCGCCGCTGGTGAAAGTCACATTGGTAAATGTGGCCGTAGTCGCGACCAAGGCGTTATGACTGGTGACCGCGAGGCCGACGTAAACCTGCGTCGGCATCACCACCGTGATGCTGTTCATCAAGATCCACGTTGTGCCGGTCGCAGAGTAGTAGCCGGTGAAGGTGTTCCCGGCGCGCACGAGTCGAATCCACTGCGGCGCGGCCCCTGGGAAGCCGTTGGTGAAGTTACTGCTGCTGCCGCGCGTCGGCCGCCATTGAAACGTCAGCCCCTGGGCAGCGGTGACCTGGGCGACGACATTGGGGGCATTGGCGGTCAGATCCTCACGAATCATCACGCCGGCTTTCGCCCAGCTGTCCGTATTCTGCAGACTGGCCGCCCGCGCGACGATCTCGCCGTCGCCGGTCAGCGCCTGATAGACGAACTGGAACTGATCGGCAGTGTCCCAGATGTCCCGGCCGCCCCCGGTGACCGAAAAGGTCCCCGCGGCATAGCTGGCCTGTCCGGCCACCGCCGGCGCTCCGACATCCTGCGACGTCCAGGGTGCGGGGAGGCTGCCGGACGCACTCACGGTGAAACTCAAGCCGTTGCTGGCGACGCCGCCGACGGTGACCACCACCAGGCCGGTCGTCGCGCCGCTGGGCACCGGGGCGACGATGCTGCCGGCGCTCCAACTCGTGGGGGACGCCGTCGTCCCGTTGAACTGCACGGTGCTCGTGCCCTGGGTGGCGCCGAAATTCGCGCCGCTGATCGTCACCGCCGTGCCGACGACCCCCGACGCCGGCGACAGCCCGGTGAGACTCGGTGGCGAAACGGTGACCGTGAAACTCAAGCCGTTGCTGGCGACGCCGCCGACGGTCACCACCACCGGGCCGGTCGTCGCGCCGCTGGGCACGGGGGCGACGATGCTGCCGGCACTCCAACTCGTGGGGGTGGCGAGGGTCCCATTGAAGCGGACCGTGCTCGTCCCCTGCGTGGCGCCGAAATTCGCGCCGGTGATCGTTACTGCCGTGCCGACGACTCCCGAGGCCGGCGACAGCCCGGTGAGACTCGGTGGCGGCACGGTGACCGTGAAACTCAAGCCGTTGCTGGCGACGCCGCCGACGGTCACCACCACCAGGCCGGTCGTCGCGCCACTGGGCACCGGGGCGACGATGCTGCCGGCGCTCCAACTCGTGGGGGACGCCGTCGTCCCGTTGAACTGCACGGTGCTCGTG
>DATJGQ010000159.1:0-2105 GCA_035494815.1 Gemmataceae bacterium | reverse complement strand
GAGATGTTCGAGTATGTCCTCAAGCGCCGCACCCTCGTCATCCGTCACGCGAGCGACGACCGGATTGTCGCGCTGATCGAACTTGTCTCGCCGGGGAACAAGACGGGCGGACACGCTTTCCGGTCGTTCGTGGAAAAGGCGGTCGAGGCCATCTATCGCGGCTACCACCTGCTCGTCGTGGACTTGTTCCCGCCGACGCGGCGCGACCCGAACGGCATTCACGCCGCGATCTGGGGCGAGTTCAGCGACGCCGCGTTCAAGCCGCCCGAAGGCAAGCCGCTTACCCTTGCGGCGTATTCGGCGGGCCCGATCAAACGTGCTTACGTGGAGTCCACGGCGGTCGGCCGGGAGATGATCGACATGCCGCTGTTCCTGGAGCCGGAGTTCTACGTCAACGTGCCGTTGGAGGCGACGTACCGAGCCGCATATCGCGGGGTGCCGCGGAAGTGGCAACGCGCGCTGGAAGACGGCGGCACGCGGTAATCAGAGTTTCACCCCGTCCGCGTGCCGCGCCCGACTCCGAGTCAGTCCTGTCGCCCGATCAGTTCCGCGAGCGACTCCAGGTCCACTGGTTTGACCAGGTGATGGTCGAAACCCGCGGCGAACGAGCGGCGGCGGTCCTCCTCCTGGCCGTACCCGGACACCGCGACGATGATCGGGTCCACGAGCGTCTCATCCGCCCGCAGGGCCGCGGCGACGTCGTAGCCGTTCATGCCGGGAAGTCCGATGTCCAGCAGCACATAGTCGGGCCCGAAGGTCCGCGCCATGTCGAGGGCTTCGCGGCCGTCGTAGACGGCGACGGCCTCGTTCCCGAGAAGCTTGAGTAGCCGCACCATGCCGCGGGCGGTGTCCTCGTTGTCTTCGACGACCAGGATGCGGGAACCGCGGAGTTTCGCCCGCGGGCCGCCCCGTGCGGGCGCCCCGTCCGCGGCCGGCTTGCGTTCGAGCGGCAGCCGCACGATGAACTCGCTGCCTTTGTCGGGGCCGTCGCTGCGGGCGTCGACGCTGCCGCCGTGCATCTCGGCGAGCTTTTGAACGATCGTCAGGCCGATCCCAAGGCCGCCCTCGGAGCGCGCCAGCGAGCGGTCGCCCTGTTTGAAAAGTTGGAACATCTCCGGCAGCTTCTCGGGCGGGATGCCGATGCCGTCGTCGCGGACGCAGATCACGACCTGGTCGCCCAGCGGTTCGGCCGTGAGCCAGATGTGGCCGCCGCTTTCCGTGTATTTCGCGGCGTTGGTCAGCAGGTTGACGACGATCTGCTCGACCCGCGTGGCATCGGCGTGAACCGGCAGATGGCCGCGGTCGGCGGAAACGGTCAGAGTGTGACGCCGGTCTTCGATCAACGGGCGGGCGGAGTCGACGGCCTGGTCGATGATCGCGCCCGCGTCCAGGTACTCCTTGCGCAGCCGGATCTTGCCGCTGGTGATGCGGGAGACGTCGAGGAGGTCGTCGATCAGGCGGACGAGTTGGCGGACCTGTCGCTCGACGACGTCGCTGGCCCAGTTGCGGCTCTCTTCGCCGGAGGAGAGTTTCAACACGGTGACGGCGTTGTTCACCGCCGCGAGCGGATTACGGAGTTCGTGGGCGAGCATTGCCAGGAACTCGTCCTTGTGGCGGTCGGCCTCCTTAAGGGCGAGCGTCTGCCGTTCGCGTTCGGCGATGTCGGCGCGGATGGCGTACTGGCGGCGGCGGTCGCGCAGCGCCGCGAGGATCGTGCTCGTGAGCGAGTGAATCTCGACCGGCCGCCGGATCAGCGTCATGTGGCCGACGGCCTCGAGTTCGTGCGCGGCGGCGTTCGTCTGTTGCGGTGGCGTCATCACAATGAGCGGGAAGTCGGACCAGGGAGGCTGCTCGTGCAGGAGCCGGGCGAGGCAACGGTCCTTGTCGGCGAGGATCGCCTCGTCCGGGACGATGGCGACCGCCGCGCCCCGTTCGATCTCCGTGCAGACCTGGGGCAGGTCCTTGCAAAGTGTGACGCTGAGGCCGACCGGTTCGAAGAGCTGTTCCGCCGCGGTCGCGTCCCGCTTGGTCGGGGCGAGTAAGAGAATCCGTTCTTCGAGCGCCGCGGTCGATGCGTCAGCCATTGGCGGACCTCATGAGCGACG
>DATJGQ010000158.1:0-4072 GCA_035494815.1 Gemmataceae bacterium | reverse complement strand
AGGCCAGCTACAGAAGAGCCCGTCACTTGCTGACCGTTTCAAATTCGACCCACCGCGTCTGCACGTTGCGGCCCGTCGCCAGTTTCCAATCGCCCGAGCGGCCGTCGAAAAGGTGCGACTCCCGATTCGGTCCGGCGTCGTCGGTCCAGTCGAAGGTGACTTTCGTCGCGTCACGGCCGGGCGTCTTGTAGACGAGATGCGCTTCCGCCCGCAGGTAGGACTTGCCGCCGGTGTTGCGGAACCGCACGCGGACCGACGATGCGTCTGGCCCCGGGATCGCGGCCGAGCCGTAGCAAAAACTCTGCGACCAGAAGTCGCGCGGCTCTTCGCCGCGGCGGGGGATCGTCCAGTCGCTGACCACCGGCTGCCAGGTCCGCCCGCCGTCCGTCGAGAAGTCAATTCGATAACGGACGTCCGGCTGCGGCGGGTTACCCGAGGCGGCTTGAGCGGCCGCGTAGATCGTCACCGCGGGTTCGCGGTGAGGCGTCGTCAGTTCGAGCGTGACCTCCGGCGTGCCGAAGTCGCCGGCGACGACGTGAGACTTCGCTGCCGCGACGGTCGGCCCCGCCGAGACGACCGCCGTGCCGGACGTTTCAAACCGCACGCTGCTGCCGCCGTCCTTCAACCGGGGCAGAATCGCGGCGTTCGCCTGGCAGGTCGTGACCATCGTCAAACCGCTCCCGGCCAGGTCTTTCGCCGCCGCGCCAAAGCGGAGCCGGTACTGCCGCCGGCCTTTGACCTCGTCGGTGAGGTCCAGGCCGTCGCGGAATGAGCCGCACTCCTTCCAGGTCCGCCCATCGTCGACGGAGACGGCCACGGGGCAGTTTGCACGCCCGTGCAGCACCAGTCCGTTCCGGCATCCCGATTCGTGGACACCCCAGATCTTCTCGTTCGGCGGCGTCGCGCCGATCAGGTACGGCGTCGCGAACGTAAAAGTGACGTGGCGGTCGCTCTCGTCGACGATGCCTTCGCGGTAGTCGCCGGTCGCGAAATCCGGGCGGTACCTGTAAACGGCATTGCCGTAGCGTGCTTGGCCGATGCGGGCCGACATGCCGCGGGCGCCATACATCTCGTCGGGCCGGTTGACCCACGTCAGGTCGCGCTCGGGCCCCGGCGGGCCGCCGCCGCGGTTGTAGTTGCGGCCCCAGTAGACGAACGTGCGGCCATCGTCCAGCCCCGGCTGCAGGTAACGGCGGAGCGTTTCGCCGCGGCGCAGGTGCACGGACGGCGGCGGTCCGGCGTAACCCGGCAGATACGCGACGCTATCGAAACGCGTGTAGACGCCGGGGGCGTCGTCGCGGTACAGGCCCGAGATGAGCCAGCCGTGCTGCCGTTCCGGGCGGAACGCGCGATCGGTCAATCGCTTGATGTCCGCTTTGATTTCGGGGATGGACAGCAGCCGTTCGCCTTTCGGATCATAGATCACTGTCGAGATGTCATGATCGAGCAGCACCCACTTGCCGGAACCGTACGGGCCGCCGGTCAGGTACACCTCGAACGAGCTGTGCCCGTCGACCCCGACCGATCGGCCCCGGGCGTGGCCCAGCAGGTATTCCATCTCGGCGGACCATTGGGCGTGCGTCGTGCCGCACAGGCCGAAGCCGAACGCGAACAGGCCGTTCCAGTACTCGCGCGTCCAGTTCTCGTCGTGGGCGAACCCCTTGCCGAACAGGTCTTGGCGGCCGTCCTCGGCGTGAAAGTAGTTGCCGTTCCGCCAGAACCACGAGGCGAGCGCCTTCTGCTCGTCGTTGGTCGGCGTCGTGCCAACGACCCGCGCGTAATTTCCCGCCTGAGTCGCGAAGAGGCGGTCGAAGGTCGAACAGGCGAGTTCGCCGGGGTACCAGGGATGGTCCGTACGGACTTGCGGGTCGCCGACGTCGGCCCGGGCCGGCGCGGCGACGAGGATCAACGTGACAGTCAAGCAAGGGAGGCGCACGGGCAGACTCCTGAATCCGATCGACGGGCGGACGAGCAGGAGTATACTCGGCTGCGGCGACGTCTGAAAGAAAAGGGGTGAGATATGAGCCGGTCTCGCAGGATCCGTTACCTGATCGCGCTCGCGGGGCTGGCATCGACCAGCTTCGCCATGCCGTTAGTTTGGGCGGACGAGCCGACGGCCGCGTGGCGAAAGATCGCGCCGTTCTTTCAGCCGCCGCCGGAGTTCGCGGGCAAGTTGGGCGCCTACCGCTCGCCGCTGTTGTTCGACGACGGGACGCCGGTCCGCACCTCCGCCGATTGGCCGCGGCGGCGCGAGGAGATTCTGAAAACCTGGAACGGCCTCATGGGATCGTGGCCGCCAGTCATCGACAACCCGAAAGTCGAGACGTTATCTCAGTCGCGCAGGGAGAACTTCACGCAGTCCCGCGTGCGCGTCGAGATCGCCCCGGGGCAGACCGGCGAAGGCTGGCTGATGGTCCCGGACGGGGCGGGCCCCTTCCCCGCCGTTCTTGTCGTTTATTACGAGCCCGAAACAAGCGCCGGGCTCAAACCGGAGCAGCCGTTACGCGACTTCGCACTACAGCTGACGCGCCGCGGGTTCGTCACCCTCTCGATCGGCACGCCCGGCGGCGACTCCCGCAAGCCGGATCGCGGCCAGGCCCGCTGTCAGCCGCTGTCGTTTCATGCGTATGTGGCCGCCAACTGCTGGCAGGCATTGGCCAACCGGCCGGACGTGGACTCGAAGCGGATCGGCGTCGTCGGCCACTCGTACGGCGGCAAATGGGCGATGTTCGCGGCGGCGCTATGGGAGAAGTTCGCCGCGGTGGCCGCGAGCGACCCGGGCATCGTCTTCGACGAGAAGCGCTCGAACGTCAACTACTGGGAGCCGTGGTATCTCGGCTTCGATCCCGACAAGCCGCGGAAGGCCGGCGTTCCGTCAGGCTCGAACCCGCGGACGGGCGCTTACAAAACGATGATCGAAACCGGCCGTGATCTGCACGAGTTGCACGCGCTGATCGCGCCGCGGCCGTTCTTGGTCTCGGGCGGCGCGGAAGACCAGCCGTCGCGATGGGTGGCGTTGAACCACGCGATCGCGGTCAATCGCCTGCTCGGCCAGAGCAACCGCGTGGCGATGACCAACCGTGCGGGCCATACGCCGACGGAGGAGTCGAACGCGCAGCTGTACGCGTTCTTCGAGCATTTCCTGCTCGCGGCACCGACGGCCGGCAAATAGTTCTCGGCCGCCTCATCGCGGATTCGGATACAGCAAGTTCATCGTCCCCGTTTCGCGGAGGCCGGACAGCTTGTCGACCAATCCCTCGTAATGCTCGTCGTGATACGCGACCGCCGCCCGCCTCAACAGCGTCGCCAGCGACGCACCGCGGAGCCCGGTGATCTGTTCGTGTTCCCATTTCTTCTCGCCGGTCGCGAACGGAATGAGCCAGTCGAGGGCCTTGCGGATACTTCGGCCGTCGGCAGTTTCGTACCGCCACAGGTCCACGCCGACGCGGTCGCCGAGCGTCGCCAGAGCGAACAGCGCCCGCAAGTTCGTCTGACTGTAATCGAACGCCTTCGTCCGCTTGAGTTCCAGCGGCTGACGGCCGTCCGGCTCGATCTGCCGGGCGATCCGTTTCGTCTTCGCCTCCTCGAGCAGCTTTTTCACGTACGCGTCGTCCTCGCCGACGAACAGGGCGAAGGTCGCCACCTGCACGTCGTACCAGCTGCCGTGGTTGTTCGCGGCGGCGGCCTCGTCTTTGCCGTTCTTGCTCGTCCGCAGCCACGTCAAGTATTCGCGAAACCACGCCGTCATGCCCGCGTGATCGGCTGGCGTCCAGGCCGGCGAGCCGTGGATCATGCCGATACCGTCCACCACGCTCAGAAGCGAGACACTGTCGATGATGCCGATGCCGCGGCCGTCGTTGATTCCGCGGATGAACTGGGCGTAGTTCAAGTTCGGGTTCATCCGCGTCGCGGGCTCGAGGAACCAGACGCGCAGGAGCTTGGCGGCGTGGGCGGCGTAGCGCTCGTCGTCGGTCAGATAATAGGCGAGGCCGAGGGTGCCGACGGCCTGCGACATCTTGCCGAGCAGCGGCCGGTCGTATTTGTTTCGTTCCGGGTTCACGCGGCCGTCGCG
>DATJGQ010000157.1:0-2728 GCA_035494815.1 Gemmataceae bacterium | reverse complement strand
CGTGGCACATCAACGGCGGTCAGCGCCCGGGTTTGTGGTCGCGGTCCCCGTCATCGTCGTCCATGTCCTCGTACGGGTGGAACTTGGCGATCGGAAACGCCTCGCCCGGCCGGGTGGAGATCCAGGCGGCGCGGGCGACGGTCTCGAAATTGGCCCGGTCGACCTGTGACCAGTCCAGCTTGTCGCAGGCCTCGGCCAGCCGCTTTGCTTCGCCATTGAGGGCCTCCGCGGGCGGGTTCATCTCGTCGAGCGGGACCTTGTTCGCCACGTGCGTGTACGGCTCGAAATTCGGCTTGGCGACGAAGCACGCCGTCATGCGCGTGGCGGTGCGGTCGAAGCGGTTCATGGCGGGGAGGCCGAGGACCAACTCCATCGTCCGCAGCAGCGACGGGTGGTTGTAGTTCTCGCTCACGACCGCCCCGCGCCGCGTGTAGGGCGAAATACAAAATGCAACCGTTCGGTGACCGTCCACGTGATCGAGCCCGATCGCCGAGTCGTCCTCGATCACGAGGATCAGGGATTCCTTCCAGAACTTCGACTTCGAGATGCCCTCGACGATCCGCCCCAGCGCCAGGTCGTTGTCCGCCACCTGCGCCCGCGGCGTCGGGTAGCCGGCGGACATGCCGGTGGTGTGGTCGTTGGGCAGGTGGACGATGCACAGCGCGGGCAGGTCACCGGCCTGCTCGAACTTTTTCACGTCGTCGAGGAAGACGTCGGCCTTCCACTGGTCGGTCACGACGGTCGGGAAGCCCACGTACTTGGGGTGCAAGTACGGCTTGAGCGCGGGGTTGTCCGTGTCCGACGTGACGTCGTATTTTTCGTCGACCTTGCCGGCCTTGTAATCGTTGTAAAACTCCGTCCACTTCGGCCGCTTATCGGTACCCTTGAAGCGGACGCGCGGCTTGTTCACGAACTCGCCGTAGACGCGCAGCGACTTGCCCGCCTTCACCGCCGCCGACCAGAGAAACCCCTCCGGCGAGTAGGCGAGCGGGTCGCCGCCGTTGAACGGGTAGCTGCGGACGTGGGCGGCGTAGTTCTGCTCGATGTACCCGTTGGCGACGCCGGAGACCGTCCACTGGTGGCCGTCGGCGGAGTTGGTGCCGCTGGTGTAGGTGTTGTCGAGCAGCACGAACTGCCGCGACAGGGCGTGGTGGTTCGGCGTCACGTTCTCGCCGAACATGCACAGCGAAGGGTCGCCGTTGCCTTCCTTCATGTCCCCGAGCATGCCGTCGTAGGTGTGGTTTTCCTTGATGATGAAGACGACGTGCTTGAAGACCGACGGCTCGCCGACGCGCTCGGGAACGGGCACCGGCGCCACGTCCTTCCGCGGCGGGAGTTCTTCCACGCCCCAGCGGTTGTTGACGGCGACCTGCTTCGTCAGCGCGGGCAGGTCGCGAAGCTGATCCGCCTCGATGAACTGCATCGCGCCGACGGATCCGCCGGAGCGGAACGCGCCTTTGGTGTTCTTCAGCCGCGCGCCGAAGCCTTTGGAATCCGCGACAAAGAGTTTGCCGTCGCGCTCCGCGACCGCGATCGGGTACCAGGCGGTCGGGATGTAGCCGGTGACTTGCGCCTTCGGCAGATCGACGACCGCGACTGCGTTCCCGCCGCCGCAAGCGACGTAGGCGGTGTTGCCATCGGATGTGAGCGTGATCCGCGCGGGGATCTGCCCGAATCCGGGATCGAGCGGCGGACGCAGCGAGATGGTTCTTGCGGCTTGCCGCTTAGCGCCGTCGAAAAACGTCAGCGTGTCCTCGTCGGAGTTCACGACGTAAACCGTCTTTCCGTCTGAGGAGCAAACGAGGTCCGAGGGTTGGCGCCCCGCGTCGACTTCGACGGGCTTGAACGTCTCCGTGTCGATGATCGAAAGGCTGCCGCGCAGCGCCGCGTCGGTCTTCGGGTCGATGCGCACGGCCGTGCCCGCGGACGTCTCGCTCGGCTCGTCGTCGGTCGGCGCCCGGCCGCCGCGGTTGGCGACGTAGAGCGTTTTGCCATCCGGCGACAGGGCGGTGCGGTAGGGGGCGATGCCGGTAGAAATTACGGCCACGGTCGCGTTGCCGTGCTCGAGATCGAGCACCGACACGGCGTTGCTGATGCCCAGCGCCACGTACAGCCGCTTGCCGTCGGCGGAGAGCGCGAGCCCCGTTGCCTGCACGTTCCCGCGCCGCCGGCGATCGGGTTTGCCGCTGACGGCGGAGATGTCTTCCGGATCACCGGCGGACTTCGGCACCTTCGCCGGATCCACGGCGGGGAAACTGCCGTCGAGCTTCCACTTGCCGCCATCAAGCCGCACGCGATGGACCTGGCTGTGCCCGCCCGTCGCGTAGATCGTCTTGGAATCCGCCGCCCAGGCAAGCCCGAGCGGGCCGGTGTCGAAGGTGAAGCTCGCCTTGCGCGAGCCGTCCGGCGCGTAGAGCATGATCCCCGAGGTGGTCAGCACTGCGACGGTTTGTCCGTCCGGTGAGATGGCAACGTCCTTCGGCCGGGCGCCGTCGAGACGGTCGACCTTGCCGACGGGGGTGACCACCTGGCTTGACGACGGGACCACGATGCTGCCGTCCGGCTGCTCGCCGGTGCGCTGTGTGGTGGGTTTGTTCTGCGCGTTTTGCCCCAACGCGGGGGCGCTCAGTCCGCCAGCAAACAGGGCGACAACGAAGACGGCAATTTGCCAAAAAGTGCCATCGATGGTGGCTTCGCTCCCTCCACAAAATCGGTCGAAAAACGCCTT
>DATJGQ010000156.1:0-2499 GCA_035494815.1 Gemmataceae bacterium | reverse complement strand
AGCGTCGAGCCGTAAGGCCGACGTGGGCATCGAACCCGGCGACGTGCTCGTCCTCTGTTGTCGCGGGCCGCTCGGCTCGGGAATGGAGGAAACGTACCAGGTCACGTCCGCGCTCAAGCACCTGCCGTGGGGCAAGCACGTCGCGGTACTGACCGACGCCCGCTTCAGCGGCGTCTCGACCGGCGCCTGCATCGGCCACGTCAGCCCCGAGGCGCTCGCCGGCGGGCCGATCGGAAAACTCCGGGATGGCGACCGCGTCCGTATCCTCATTGATCGCGTGCGGTTGGAAGGCCGTGTCGATTTCGTCGGGACTGCGGACGGCCCATGCACAGCTGAGGAAGGCGCCCGCATCCTCGCCGACCGTCCGCCGCGGCCGGACCTCGCCCCCGACCCGCAACTCCCCGACGATACGAAACTCTGGGCGGCTCTCGTGCAGGCGTCCGGCGGCGTCTGGGGTGGGTGCGTCTACGATCTGGCGGCCGTCGCGGTGAAACTGACGAATGCCACGCATTTATGACGACTGCACGTTTCCTTTGACGAGGCGAGTGCTGTCAGCGAACCAATCGCATCGAAGCAGACGGCCACCCGCGCGGCGGCCGCGGCGCTGTTCGAGCAGTCGCCTCCAGTACTTGTCGAAGTCCGGTTTCCCGCAATGGCCACTTCGCCGGACTGGTATCTGTGCCAGGACGAGGATGAGTTGGACGCCTTGATCGAACGCCTCGGGCCGCAGGCGGAGTTACATCTGAGTAGTGTGTGGGATTTGAAGAATGTCAGAGGTGCCGTCCGATTGACCAAATAGCGGAGGTCCAACTTCCGTCAGCCCATTCCACCCTATCGTTATTACTCCACCTTCAGCCCGACCTTCCCTCAGCCGCGCTTCCGCGTTCTTCCGCTCAGTTGGCATCCTCCTTTTTTTGATGCTAGCTTAACCGTGTCCCCACCGATTTTTGCGGTCGGCCGGTCGCCGGCTGGGCATGGTTTCTCGGAGATGTGATGCGCTTTCTCACCGCGCCGCAGTATTACGACGAAATGCTGGCCCGGACCGATCACAGTCCGGACTGTTACGTCCGGCCCGGTCAGTACTTACATCATCTCTACATCGACGGCGTTAAGTACGCCGTCGCCCAGGCGGTCGCACAGGGATTGCAGGACGCGCACACGCATCACGACGTCGAAGCGGTTCACCACCTCCAGCTCCACCAGTCGCAATACGACGTACTGGCCGAACAGGCGCAGCAGGCCGGCCATGAGCTGTCGACTCTGGAAATGCTCGGCGACCCGCCGCCGACCGACGAGGAAGGCGAGCCGGTCATCCGGACCGGCGGATACGTTCCGCAGCCGCCCAAACTCGCCACCGAGACCGGGCTGAGCGTCGGGTTTCTGTTTGATCTGGTTTTGCGCGCGATCTACAACCGCGGACGCGTTACCGGCAGCGATCTGGCGAGTGACCTCAAGCTGCCCTACCCGGTGCTCGCCCCCGTGCTGCCGCTGATGCGCAAGCAGACGTTGATCGACATCGTCGGTCAGAAGGGCGGCGGCGGCGACGCCACATTTGAATACGAGATCAAACCGCCCAAGGGCAGCCTCGCCCTCCAGGACGCCCTCGACAAGACGACCTACACCGGCCCGGCGCCGGTGCCGTTCGACGACTACGTCGAGAGCGTCATCGCCCAGACGGTGAAGAACCTGGTCGTCACCCGCCGGTCGATCCAGCGGGCGTTCGAGGACCTGGTCCTTACGCCGGAAGTGTTCAACGAGATCGGCCCGGCGATCAATTCGGCCGCCTCGATTTTCCTCTTCGGCTACCCCGGCAACGGCAAGACGTCGATCGCCGAGCGGATCACCCGGCTGATGGGCGATGACATCTATGTCCCGTACGCCGTCGAGGCCAACGGCCAGATCATCAAGGTGTACGACCCGATCGTGCACACGAAGGTCGAGGAGGCGCGGACCGACGGGATCGAGTCGGCGTTCCTCAAGAGCGTCACCTACGACGAGCGGTACGTGAAGATCAAACGGCCGACGATCGTGACCGGCGGCGAACTAACCTTGACAATGCTCGACCTGAAGTACAACACGGTCGGCAAGTTTTACGAAGCGCCGCTGCAGATGAAGGCGAACGGCGGCATCCTCATGATCGACGACTTCGGCCGGCAGCAGGTCCGGGCGATGGACCTGTTGAACCGCTGGATCGTGCCGTTGGAGAAGCGGTACGACTACCTGACGACCGTCACCGGGACGAAGATCGAGGTGCCGTTCGACCAGCTGTTGATCTTCTCGACCAACCTCGACCCGATGCAGTTGGCCGACGAGGCGTTTCTGCGGCGGATCAAGTACAAGATCGAGGTCCGCGACCCGGGCGAGCACCAGTGGCGGCAGATCTGGCGGCTCGTCTGTCGCGGCCGGCAGATCGATTACGACGAACAGGGGATCGATTACCTGATCGAGAAGTGGTACAAGCCGATGCGGCGGCCGTACCGCATGTGCCACCCGCGCGAC
>DATJGQ010000155.1:0-7769 GCA_035494815.1 Gemmataceae bacterium | reverse complement strand
CGACCCACTACAAGACAAACCCCGCGACAAAACTTCGGGTTGCCCGCCTTCCCCGGGCGGGCTATAGTGCCGCGTCGTTTTCCGGCGCCGACGGGCAAGGACCGCTCTTACCGGGGGGAAGGAGCCGCACATGGCGACCGTCCGCGAACTGGCCGCACTGGTCGGCGGCGAGCTGTGCGGGGACGGCGGCCGCGTCGTCACCGCCGCCCGGCCCTTCGCCGAGGCGGGCGAGACGGATATCACCTTTCTCGATTTTTCCCAACCAGCGCCGGAGACGTCAAAGGCGGCCGCGATCGTCGTCCCGCCGGGCGTGACCATCGCCGGGCCGGCGCTGATTCACACCGCCGACCCGTTCGCGGCGTTCGTGTCGATCGCGAGCCACCTCGACGGCCGAACGGAGCCGTGGCCGCTCGGCATCGACCCGCTCGCCGAAGTCAATCCCACGGCCGTGATCGGCGGCGGCGCGACGATCGAAGCGTTCGCGGTCGTTCGCGCCGGTGCGGTGATCGGCGCCCGATGCCGCGTTCACTCCGGAGCCATCGTCGGCCGCGATTGCAAGCTCGGCGACGACGTCACGCTGCACCCGCATGTCGTCCTGTACGACCGCACCGTGCTCGGCGACCGCGTCACCGTGCATGCGAACTCCGTCATCGGCGCGGACGGGTTCGGCTATCGCTTCCAAGAGGGCCGCCATGTCAAAGTGCCACAGCTCGGCTGGGTCGAGGTCGGCGACGACGTGGAGATCGGCGCCTGCACCACGATCGACCGCGGTACGTTCGGCGCCACCCGGATCGGCGCCGGCACCAAAATCGATAATCTCGTGATGATCGCCCACAACTGCCAGGTCGGACGGCATAACGTCTTCGTCAGCCAGATGGGCATGGCCGGCTCGAGCCAGACGGGCGACTATGTCGTCATTGCGGGGCAGGTCGGCGTTGTAGACCACGTCCGCATCGGCGACGGTTGCACGATCGGCGGACAGGCGGCGGTGACCAAGGACGTTGCGCCCGGCCAGCGGATGCTCGGATCGCCGGCCACGCCGGAGCGCGAGCAAAAGCGGATCCTGATGTCGCTCGCCGGGCTGCCGGAACTGCGCCGCGATGTCCTCCGCATTCTGCGACACCTCGGCATGCAGGACGAAGGCCAGGAAGCCGCTTAGACGACACAAAACCATGCACGCGATATCGCCCCGCCCCGTTGGTCTGCTCGCCGCGGCAGGACGCTTTCCCGTCGCGTTCGCGGAGAAGGCGCGGGTGATCGGCCTGCCGGTCTCCTGTGTCGGCCTGCGGCACCTGGCCAGCCCGGAGTTGAAGCCGCTGGTCGGCGAGTTCACCTGGGCCGGGATCGGCAAAATCGGCCGCGTGATTCGCATCTTCAAGAGGGCCGGCGTCCGCGAAATTGTGATGGCGGGCAAAGTGTATAAGACCGAGCTCCTTAAGCCCCTCCGGCTACTGCAGCTGTTGCCCGATTTGCGGACCCTGCGGTTCTGGTACAACCGCCGGCGGCGCGACAACCGCGACGACTCGCTCCTGCTCGGCCTCATCGACGAATTCGCCCGCGACGGTCTGACGTTCGGTTCGGCCCTGGACTATTGCCCGGAGTTGCTCGTGCGAAACGGAGTCCTGACCCGCCGGCGGCCCACGGCGTTCGAACTGGCGGACATCTCGTTCGGTTGGGAGCTGGCCAAGGCGATGGGGGAGCTGGACGTGGGCCAGAGCGTCGCTGTGCGCGAGCGGGCCGTGCTCGCCGTCGAGGCGATTGAAGGCACCGACCAGATGATCGCCCGTGCCGGGACGCTCTGTCGCCGCGGCGGGTTCGTCGTCGTCAAGGTGGCCAAGCCGCAACAGGACATGCGGTTCGACGTGCCGACGATCGGTTGCGCGACCATCGAGGGCCTGCACCGGGCCGGCGGCAACGTCCTGGCGGTCGAAGCGGGGAAGACCATTCTTCTCGACGAGGCCGAAACGGTGGCGCTCGCCGACCGTTACGGGATCAGCATCACCGCCGTCGAGGCCGCCGCGGTCGCCCGCGCGGCCTAAGTCCGATTCTCATGTGTGAAGGCGCAACCGGAACGGCGCCCTGTAGTTTCGACCGCTGCGGCCCGCTATAATGCTCATTCCCCCGCCGCGGGGGGCCGTGTTGCACTTTCAGTTGACGGCGGCGGTTCATGGGCACGATGCGTATCCTCCTCCCGCGCGGGGTCCCGGCGACGGCGTTCCGCGACCTCGACCGGGCGTGCATCGCCGGCGGCTACGACAACATGCCCACGCCCACCCAGGTGCAAATCGAGGGCGATGAGCTGCGGCTGCTTCGGGACGTCGACGAGAGCGGGTACCTGACCGTCCCGTGGGAGATCAACGATGCCGGCCGGCTGATGGCCTCGTCGGCGACGTTGATCGAGCGGCCGGAGCCGTACCGCATCGGCGTCGAACTGGCTCGCGGCAAGTTGAATCAGCTCCGCGGACAGTCGGCCGACTGGCGGTCCGTCGGCCTTCAGGTCCCGGAGAGTCTCGACCAGCAGATCCGCGCGGCCAGCCATCGGTTCGGGCTCGCGGCCACTTGCACGACGGCCGCCGACGCCGAATCCGAAGCCAAGGCCGCTCTCGAACTCGGTTACAAAGCCGCCGAGAGCCTGGTTCACACTTACGTCGATCAGATTTACACCGCACGACATCAGCGCCAGGCGAAGCTGGACACCGGCTTCGGCGTGCGACTCAACGGCGCGGTTCCGCCGACGGCGGCCGACGCGGTCGCCGGGGCGTTCAATTCCGCGTCTCTGCCGTTGACCTGGAAGGCGATCGAGCCGACCGAGTCTCATTATCACTGGGAGTCTTCGGACGCGCGGCTCAAGTGGGCCGTCCAGCAGAACCTTCGTCTGATGGGCGGGCCGCTGATCGAGTTCTCCACGTTCGGCCTGCCCGACTGGCTATGGCTCTGGGAGGGGGACCTTCCGAGCCTGTCCAGCTTCATGTGCGATTACGTCGAAACAGCGGTCGGTCGCTACCATCGCCAGATCCGCCGCTGGCACCTGACGTCCGCGAGCAACAACGCGAACGTGCTCCGCCTCGGCGAGGACGACCTGCTCTGGCTGACCGCCCGGTTGGCGGAGGCCGCCTGGCAGGTGGACCCGGACCTGGAACTGGTCGTCGGCATCGCGCAACCGTGGGGCGAGTACATGGCCCGCGAAGAGCACACCTACTCGCCGTTCATCTTCGCCGACACGCTGATCCGGGCCGGACTGAAGTTGTCCGCGCTCGAGGTCGAATGGATCATGGGCGTGACGCCGCGCGGCAGCTACTGCCGCGACCTGCTCGACGCTTCTCGGCTGCTCGACATGTACGCCCTGCTACTCCCGCAGCTCCAGGTGACGCTGGGTTATCCCTCGGCGGAGGGGCCCGACGCGCTGGGCGACCGGGCGTACAACGTCGCCGCCGGCAACTGGCGGGGCGGCTTCTCCCCCGACTTGCAGGGCGACTGGGCGAGCGATTTCGCGTCGCTCGCCGCCTGCAAGCCGAGCGTCAGAGGCGTGACCTGGGCCCAACTGACCGACGGCGAGTCCCATCAATTCCCCCATTGCGGCGTGCTCGACAGTGCGGGCCGGGCCAAGCCGGCGTTGGCGCAATTGCGCATGCTCCGCGAGAGACATTTTCGATAATCCGTCGCCTGGCTCAGCTTCAAGGGATTTGAGGGCCCGAGCACTTCCGTTAGAATTGCGTTGATGGAAACGATTCGCCGAAACGTGGCAGATCTCGACGGCAGCGATCGCTCCGCACTCGAGCGCATCGTTGGTCACGCTCTCGATGAGAATCAGCGCCTCGTTATCCAGGTGACGTCGAACGATTCGACGCCGCCCAACCCGCCGGCCGCGGCGGATGCGGACTTGCCGGAATGGTGCGACGTGTATGGCGGCCTAAGCGACGCTGAGATCGACGACCTGGACGCCGCGATCCTTGAACGGGCGAACCTCTCGCGTCCGGCCGGGCCTACATGACGCGATCGCTCTTGGACACCGATATTCCGTCAGAGGTGCTCAAGCGGCGCGACCGTGTCGTAGTCGTCAATGCGGCGAATTACCTCAGCCAAAACCTGCAATTCGCCTTCTCCGCCGTTACTCGATACGAGGTGCGGCGCGGGTATTTCAGTAGACACGCCGCCGCCCGGCTCCATCGGTTTGACGTCTTTTGCCAGCACTCGATCGTTTTTCCCATCACGGACGACGTGCTCGACCGTTCGGCGCTACTGTGGGCGGACGCGCGCAGCCGAAGCCTTCCGTGCAACGACGCCGACCTGATCATAGCGGCGACGGCGTTAGTCCACGACCGCACGCTGGTGACGGGAAACGCCGCACACTTTCGATGGATTCCCGGGCTCATCTTGGACGACTGGCGAATCCGTTCGGCGCCTTGAGGCAACCGAGCCGCGCTCGACTCGCTAAACCCATAGCTGGAGCAGCCGCCTTAGCACAGCGTCCCACGCCCCGAGCGCGTCGTCGGCTTCGACTTCAACCGGCCGGCCTTCACTGGACATAGCGGGCGCAGGCCCGGCGATCGTCAATTGTGCGACCGCACAGGCATCGGCTTCAATCGACGGCGGGACGACGCCGACACTCAAAACGTGGCAGAGGCTCCGTCGCGATCGCTCGCGGCAGATTTTCGCGGCCGCTGAGACATCTGGAACCGCCTCCAGCCGCACCGTGCCGTTCGCCTGCGCCTCGCGGAAGACCATGCCGAGCAACTCGCGCTCGTGAGTCAGCCGTTGAGCGCCTCCCGCCGCCGGAAACAAGACCTCGAAGACGAGAGAGTCCTCGTTGAGCCACTCTGTCAGACGGCGTATTGCCGCGACCAACAGGCCCAGCACCAAGACGATCCGCTGCGCCGGCAGGTCCACGTCCTTGAACCGGGCGGTGGCCAGGTCGGGGCCGAGCACGATCACGAACGTCTGCCGGCGGCGTAGGAATTGGTTCTCGTCGCGCGAGTAGTACAGGAGTTCGTCGCGGAGGAACTTGACGTCGAACAGGTCGGGGCGTTCGACGGTCCCGGCGGGCTCCATGAAGGCGAGTTGCGAATGGAGCAGGCTTTCCATGCTGCCGCGATTGGCGAGTGACGCGTAGCCGCCGACCGGATAAGTATCCTCGTCGAGGACGCGGGTCGGCACCTCGCGCGGGCCGCCGGCGCCGCGAATTCGCCGCGCGGGCAGGTTGTCCTCGAACCGGCGGGCGGTTTGAAGGACCTGCCGCAGCGCGACGCGCTGCCCCAATTCGGCGAGCGCCGTCCCGTGTTCGAGTTCAAAGACATCCTCCGGGGCGAGGACTTCGGCCACGCGACGCGCGGCGTCGATGAGGGACTCGTAAAGCTTGACGAGCAGGGGCGTCACGCCGTCGCGGGTCAGTTGCTCCCAGGCGCGGCCGAGAACTTCCTCGGGCGGCGCTTCCAGAAGAGCCTTGATAACGGCGGGACTGAGGACGACGCCATCGGCCCCGCTGCGCTCCTGAAACTGACCGACGACGAACGCTAACCCGCGATGACGATCGCGGCCGGCGAGGTGACGCAGCACGTCGCCGGCGCGGTCGAACGTCCAGTCCGTGTAGAACTTGCCGAGGACAAGATCCTCGTAACGCCGCATCAGTCCGGCGGGCAGACCTGCGACGCCGCCGAGGTCGCGGCCGGGCCGACCCGCGGATTCCCGGCCCATCTCAAATAGGATCGTGCCGAGGTCGCCGACGAACCCGACCGGCGGCAGCGAATGTCCGCCCGCGACGATCTCCAACGCTTGTTCAAGCGCCGGTCGTACCGTCGCGGCCGATGGCGGCACGACCCGCTGTAGCCAGAGGCCCTGGCCGAGAAACGCCCGGGCCGCGTCGAGGTCGCGGAGTTCAATCGGACTCATATCGCCATTGTAACGGGGCAAGTTACGAAGACCGAGATAGCCCTGGCAAGCGCGGCAACCGTCGGGCGACCGCTGCGACCGGTGCGATCGTCAGGGCCGTTAAAGTCTACGCGGTCGGATGCCGATCCATTGAGAGACCGTCCATTGGCGGCGGCCGTCCGCCCGTGGGTGTCGTTTGCCGCCAGTCCGGCGCGGCAGGAGCGATGAGGCATGAGCACAAAGGCGATCGTCAGCGGGGCCGTGATCGTGGCGCTGCTCGCGGGGTGGGCCACACCGGTGGCCGCACAACCGCCGATGCCGCCGGTCCCGGGGATCGCCGTCGCGCCGCCGGTCGAATCGCTGCCCGCCCCGACGAACCTCGCACCGACGCAGCCGGCCGTCCCCGCTGTCCCCGCGACGCCGCCGGCCGGCGACGCGCCACCGCCGGGCACAGTCACCGACCCGTGGATCGATTACACCCGCCCCGGCTGCTGCGGCCCGATCGGCGGCAACGGCCCGATCGGCTCGGAATGGTTCTTGCGAAATGGCGTTTCCATCCCCATCGCCGGGGGCATTCTCAACGACGCGCTGCAGACCGGCATCATGACCGAGTTCGGCCTCCGGGCACTCTTCTTCAACCCGAACACGGACAAAGCCTGGACGGGCTCGGCGAGTCTGAGCTACACGTACAATAACAGCAGCCGCAGCGACCTGGTCATCATGGTGCCGGAAGGCTTTAACACGCAAAACCCGCTGACCGGGCAGACGCAGTTTTCCATCACCGACATCCCGGTGACGATCCGCGACTACCAGCGGTGGTCGTTCAACGTCGCCGGCGGCCGCGAATGGTACATCGGCAACCCGGCGTACAGTCCCGGCTGGCACTGGCGGTTCGGCAGCGACGTCGGCGGACGATGGGGTTACGGCCGCGTCGGCCTGAACGACCTGACCGGCCTGCCGGACAACATTTTCTACCGCCGGATCGGCGACGTGTTCGGGTCGGTCTTTCTCGCGCTGCACAGCGACATCGAGATGCCGATGTGTTGCGGGAGGTACACGTTCATCAGCGGCGTCCGGGCCGAGTGGAACTACACTTGGACCGACATTCTGCCGCAGAGCAAGAACGATTTGCAGGATGTGAATTTGCTTTGGACGATCGGTTGGCGGTATTAAGAGGAGCATGGGACATATGGGACTTATGAGTCCCATGGGCCCCATAAGTCGCATCGCCCTACGCGGCCACCCGCCGCGCCACCAAATCCACCACCGCCCGCGCCGCGCGTTCGCATGCCCCCGGGCGGCCCACTTCCGCGAACAACCGGCCCAGCTCGGCACGCAATACACTCGCCGACCCGGGATCGTTCAGCCATCGCAGCACGTCCGCGGCGGGGCCGTGCGGATCGATGCCCGACGTCAGATACTCGGGGAAGACTTCCCGTCCCGCGATCAGATTGACGAGGCAGATGTGCGGGACGTTGAGAAAGATCCGGCTGAGTTTCACGTACGCCTCGCCGATTCGATAAACGATCGCCGACGGCACTCCGCGGTGCAGAAGTTCAAGGCTCACCGACCCGGACACCGCGACGCACGCGTCGGCAAGCGCGATCACCTCCGGCGTCCGACCGACAAACACCTCCGCCGGCAGACCGGCGTATCGCAATCGCGCATCGATTTGACCGGCGTGCTTCGAGCGGTATGCGGCGACCAGGAACCGTGCGTCCGACCGGTCGGCGTGCACGATCCGCATCGCGCCGATGAGGAACTCGAGGTTCCGATCGATCTCTGACTGCCGCGACCCGGGAAGGATGGCGACGATCGGCCCGCCGCGGCGACGCTGTCCCGCCACGAACTCCGTGTCGAGTTGCCGGGCGGCGAGTTCGTCGAAGTACGGGTGACCGACGTAC
>DATJGQ010000154.1:0-4570 GCA_035494815.1 Gemmataceae bacterium | reverse complement strand
AACCCCGGGACTCCAGCGTCGGCCGACGACGAGCTACGCCAAGATAGAGGATCGTTTCATGCACCTGGAATTACGCTACTGCGCCGTCTGAGGCTACGAGCCAAAGGCTCTCAGTCTGACGAGCCTCCTGCTGACGTCGCTCAAACAGAAGATCACCGACCTGACGCTGATCCCGTCAGGCGGAGGTTGTTTCGAACTGACTGTGGACGGCGAACTCGTCCACTCAAAACTGCAATCGGGTCGGTTCCCCGACGAGCAATGGGCGCTGGATACCGTAAGTTCGCGGGTGAAGAAGAAAAAGTGATTCGCCCCAAGGAGTGCGGCTCGATGGCTGACGCTAAGAAGCTACGTCTGACGGATTTCGCGTCGTGCGCGGGGTGAGCGGGGAAGATGTCCCCGCAAGGGATCGCGCAGGTCCTGCGCCATCTACCCGCCGTCAATGACCCGAACCTGATCGTCGGCACCGAAACGCACGACGACGCGGGGGTGTACCGTCTCACCGACGACATAGCGCTCGTCCAGACGCTCGATTTTTTCCCGCCGGTCGTCGACGACCCGTTCGTCTACGGACAGATCGCCGCCGCCAACGCGCTCAGCGACGTCTACGCGATGGGCGGCACGCCGAAGACGGCCCTCAACCTCGTCGGCTATCCGGACGACAAACTCGACCTCGAATGGCTCGGCCAGATTCTGGCCGGCGGCGCGGAGCGGTGCGCGGCGGCCAAGACGACGCTCGTCGGCGGTCACACGGTCCGCGACGCGGAGATCAAGTTCGGCTTGTCAGTCACCGGCATCGTGCACCCGCAGCGAGTGATCACCAACGCGGCGGCCAAGCCCGGCGACCTGCTGGTCCTGACCAAGCCGCTAGGCACCGGCTTCGTCACGACGGCGAACAAGAAGGGCGAGTGCCCCGCGGAGCTGTACGCCGCGGCGTGTGCCAGCATGGTCCGGCTCAACGACGTCGGCCGCGACGCAATGCTCGCCGCCGGCGTGAGCTGTGCCACCGACGTCACCGGTTTCGCCCTCGCAGGGCACGGTCTGGAAATGGCGATCGGCAGTAAAGTGACGCTGCGGATCGATCTGGCCCACGTCCCCCTGCTGCCAGGCGTCGAGGCCATCGCCCGCCCGCCTTACCTGAACCGGGCGAGCAAGACTAACCGCGCGTACGTTCAGGACCAGTTGCGAATCGAAGGGACGCCCGACAGCTCGCGATTGGAATGCGTCTTCGACCCGCAGACTTCGGGCGGACTCTTAGTTTGTGTTCGGCCGGAGAAGGCAGACGACTTCCTGAAACACGTCCGGGCGGGCGGGGCGACGGGATCGTCGATGATCGGCGAAGTGCTGCCCGCCGGGCCCCACGCCCTGATCTTGCGGGCCTAAAAGCAACGCGGTGGGCCGAATCCAGCGAGGGCACCGACACGTCGCGCGGTTATTCTCGCACGGCATCGATGTCTCTCGCCGAACTCGGCCCACCGACGGTTGATGTCCGCGATGAGCTGTTCAGCTGCACCAGCCCATTATAACGGCCGATGCACCGCTTGGAAGAGCTCTGCCATTTTAATTCCCAGCGCCAGGCAAATCCGGTAAAGCGTCTCGATCGACGCCGAGTTTTTGCCCAGCTCGATCTGCGACAGGTAGCCCAGCGATACGTCGGTCCGGGCGGCCATTTGGGCCAGGGTCAGCCCTAAAGTCTTTCGGCGTTCGCGGATGGCCGAGCCCAATGATTCCCGTAAAGCCTCTTCGGACATCCGCAGAAGGCCCTTGCCCTCCAAGCAGCGCATGGCGACCTGCTTGAGTTGACCGACCTGGAACGGCTTCGTCAGGTAGTCGTAAATGCGGTGCCGCAAGCACTTGAGGGCACTGTCGATCGACGGGTAACCCGTGATGACGATGATACTTGCGTCAGGCTGATTGTCGCGTAGCCAGCCGAATACCTGGTCCGACTCCAGCCCGGGCAGGACGTAATCGAGAATGATCAGGTGATACCCTTCGGTCGCCGAAGTCTGGAGGGCCCCTTCGACTTCCGCCGGGTCGCTGACCGTGCGGATCTGGAAGTCGTGCGTACAGAGCGCGGCTTCAACGACGCGACAGATGTCCTCGTCGTCATCGATGACGAGGATCCGGACTTCCTTGGCGCAACGCAGGCCGTCCGCGTCTTCGCGGGCACCGGTGTCGGGACGGCCGTTCGTGGCCGGAATGTTGGCCGGGCGTACGGGAGCGGTTTCGAGTTGCACTGGCATCGTCAGAGTCTCCGGTCAACGGGGGGCTAAAGTTGTCGCCGTCCTGCCGGACGGGGGTTTCTGTCCCGAACGCCGGGCGGCAGCAACCGGCAACAACAGGGTGACGCGGGTGCCGGTCGGGCTGGCCGACTCGAACCGCACGCCGCCCCCATTCGAGTCTAGAACACGGTAGACGATCGCGATCCCCAATCCGCGATGGTCCGGCTTGGTCGTCACCAGCGGCGACGAGGTAATCTGGGCCAGAATCTCCGGCCGAATCCCCGGGCCGTTATCGGTGACTGTTACTTCGACGTATTTTCCCGCCTCAACGTTCCGGGGAAGGCAGTCCTCCGCCCGGTCCGCGAGTGTCACGGACCGGGCGGTTACCCGGACTTCGCCACCATCCCGCTGGGATTCCACGGCGTTAGCCAGGATGTGCCGCAACACCAGGCCGAGTTCTTCGATCGAGAGTGCGATCTGCGGCAATTCGTCTTCGAAATCGACGGTCACAGTCGGTTTCGACGTGGCCGCGTTCAGTACCGTGGTCGACGCCGTTTTCCAGACCTCCGAGAAGGCGCTGGGCAAGGCGGCCGCGCGGCCGACGCGGCTGAGGTCGTGCATCTGTTGCGTAATGACCACGCCGCGGCGGGCGACTTTATACAGTTCCGAGACATACTCCCGGGCCGGCGAACCGGCCGCCGTCTCGGATTGTGCCAGCTCGGCGAATCCCAAGATCCCCATTAGCAGGTTGTCGAAATCGTGGGCGAGCCTGCCCGCCAGCGCGGCCGCGTCCGCGACCCGCTGACACAGGCGGTTTCCGGTGCCGTTCGCCTCGTGCGGTTTCTGCATGAGCACAGACTTCGACACAGGCGTGAACTCCTTGGCCAATTGCGGAAACCTAAGAGCCCCAAGGACTCGAGGCGGGTGACCGCATGGCCAGTAAGGGCGTCACGGCCGAGACAATCATTGACGCTAACAAGCAAGTCCGTTTCGCTATAAGTAGATTACTTTGGGGTCGAAGTCAAACAGCCTTTTCGGGCGGGGCAGGAATTCCGGCGGCCGGAACCGCTCAATGGGCCTGGATTCGTTTGACCGCGTCCTGCGCGGCCTCGCGCACTGTGGTGCGCGGATCGCGGGTCGCCTCCGTGAGAGCAGGCAGCGCGGCCTTCGCGGTTGCGCCCAGTTGGGCCAGCTCATCGATTCCCGCCAGTCGTACTTCGACCGACTCGTCTTGCAAAACGCCGACGAGGCTCGCGACGACTTCATCCCCGTTAGGCCCGACGGCGGGCAATGCGTGCACCGCCTGACTCCGGACGTTCTTGTCCGAGTCTTTCAATGCGGCCTTGAGTTCCGGAATCGCAGCTTGGGCGTCGCGGCCCAGTTTGCCGAGAACCAGGGCGGTCCGCTGACGAATCTCCGGCCGCTTGTCGGCGAGGGCCTTTCGCAACGCGGGGACGGCGCCGCGGGCGTCGCCGCCCATCTGTCCGAGGGCTTGCACCGCCTCCTTGCGGACTTCGGCGGACCCGTCATCGGCGAGCAGTCGCGCCAGTTCAGGTACGGCGGCGCGGGCGTTCGGACCGACGCGACCGACGGCAAACGCCGCGTAGCCGCGGACGAGCGGATCGCCGTCTTTGAGCGCGGCCGTCAGTTGGGGCAAGGCCGGCTCCGATTCCGCCCCCAGGCGTCCCAAGAACTCTGCCGCGGACGCCCGCGTCTTGACGTCCGGATCCGCGAGGGCACCCGCCAAGACCGGCACGACGACGCCCGGCTTGGCCGCGCTGCCGACTTTCCCGAGCGCGGTGACGCACGCCTCCCGAACCACCGGACTTTTTTCCGCTTTGACCGCCGCCGCCAGATCGTCGAGACCGTCGCGGGCGTCGGCCCCGAGATTCCCGAGGAGCTGCGCGGCCGACCGGCGGACTTCATCGTCCGCGTCCGACCGCACGGCCTTGCCCAGTGCCAGGATCGCTTCGCGCGATTTCGCGCCCATCACTTCGATCGCCATGACCGCCCCCTGCCGCCGTTCGGCCTTCGGGTCGGTCTGCAACATCTTGATCCAGTCGGAGAGCGAACGGTTGTAGAGTTTCGGCTCGTCGGCGCGCGAACCTACGCCGCTAAGTAAAGCAAGCCCGAACAGCAGAACCGCGCTCCGCCGCCGTCTCATGGCTGCACTCCATGAAGGTGATGGCTGCATCCTAATACCGCCCCCTTCCCCCGGTCAATCGCCGGCCCAACTTGCCACGCAGCTGGCGGACTGCTACCACTGAAACCTGGTCGGTTACTTGTAGGTTACTTGTAGGGTGGGTCGAGTGAAACGAGGCCCACCGGCATTTGATCGGTGGGCCTCGTTT
>DATJGQ010000153.1:0-2931 GCA_035494815.1 Gemmataceae bacterium | reverse complement strand
CAGGGCGACGCGAACGCCCGGCCGTTCCGCGACCCGCTGCAGTTCGAGGCGTACAACCTCGGGCACCTGATGACCGCGGCGTGCGTCCGTCAGCGTCTCACCGGCCGAAACGACCTGCTCGACGTCGCCCGAAAGGCCGCGGACTTCCTCGACGCGACGAGTCGCAACCCGTCGCCGGAGTTCGCCCGCTGCGCAATCTGCCCGTCGCACTACATGGGGCTCGTCGAACTGTACCGCACGACGAATGAGCCGCGCTACCTGGACCTGGCGAAACGACTCTTCGCGTTGCGCGACACGATCAGGGACGGCACGGACGACAACCAGGACCGCGTGCCCTTCCGCGGGCAAAAAAAGGCCGCCGGCCATGCGGTACGGGCGAATTACCTCTACGCCGGCGCGGCCGACCTCTACGCCGAAGGTGGCGACCGCACGCTGCTGGCGCCGCTGACCGCGATCTGGGACGACCTCGTCGCGACGAAACTCGCGATCACCGGCGGCTGCGGGCCGCTCTTCGACGGCGCCTCCCCCGACGGTTCGAAAGAGCAGCGGCAGATCGGCCGCGTCCATCAGGCGTACGGCCGGGACTACCAGTTGCCGATGAGCACCGCCCACAACGAGACGTGCGCGGCCGTCGGTCTGGCGCTGTGGGCGTGGCGGATGCTGCAGATCACCGGCGAGGCGAAGTACGCCGACGTGCTGGAACTGGTGCTGCACAACGCCGTGCTTGCAGGCGTCAGTCTCGACGGGACTAGCTTCTTCTACACGAACACGCTCCGACAGCTCGATAGCATGCCGGCGGAGTTGCGCTGGTCGCGGACGCGGCAGCCCTACATCAGCAGTTTCTGCTGCCCGCCGAACGTGGCACGGATCGTCGCGGAATCGAGCGGTTTCGCTTACGGCCTGGCGGAAAAGACGGTGTGGGTGCACCTGTACGGCGCCAGCGAGCTGGCGGCCGACGTGCCGGGCGTCGGGCGCGTGAAGCTCACGCAACAGACCGATTATCCCTGGGACGGGCGCGTCAAATTGACCGTGGACGTGGACCGGCCGGCGACGTTCGCCGTTCAACTCCGCGTCCCGGGTTGGGCGCGCGGCGCGTCGGTCGCGGTCAACGGTGCCGCGGAGCCGGCCATGCCGGGGGTGTACCGCACGCTCGAACGGGAGTGGCGAACGGGCGACACCGTTTCTTTGACGCTGCCCATGGCGGCACGCCTGGTCGAAGCCCATCCGCTCGTCGAGGAAGCCCGCAACCAGGTGGCGGTCCTGCGCGGGCCGCTCGTGTACTGTGTGGAATCGACGGACTTACCGGCCGGCGTCGGGGTGCAGGACGTGGCGCTGCCGGCGGAGATTGATCTGAAGCCGCGGTTCGACACCCGGCTGCTCGGCGGCGTGAGCGTGCTGGAAGGCCGCGCCGCCGCGCGGCCCGCCGCGGCGTGGGAGCGGAAACTGTATCGTGATGCCACGCCGGGCGCATCGAAACCGATCGAAATACGGCTCGTCCCATATTTTGCCTGGGCCAATCGCGGGCGATCGGAGATGACAGTTTGGATGCCGGTGGCGCGATGAGCGTTGAGAGACCACGGCGAGCGGTGGGGTTTATCCCCGCCGGGGGACTGTCCCCCGGCGGGGATAAACCCCGCCGCTCGCCTCCGATCTTCGGTTAACTCCCGCCGGTGGGCACCGGTGCGGGCCGGAATAGGCGCCGCATCAGTCGATAGCCTCCGTAACCCACGAGCGCCCACGGCAACACCACGCACAGCCCGAATACCACCCACGTCACGCTCATCAACAGCACCGACACGCTCACCGTCAACCCGCGCCGCACCTGCGGCCAGACGCCGTCGTCTTTTGGCACGATCAGGTCGGTGTTCGAAAGCGTCACGTCGAGCCGGGCGGTCGCGTACTTGCCGTCGGGGGCCTGCGGGTCGCGGGACGACTGCTGCACCCGAACGACGCCCGCCGACTTGATCCTCGCCACCAGGCCCTCCGCGGATCGCATTGGCACGTCGTAGATGAGCCGTGCCGTCACACGGCCGCCCCGTTCGTGCGCGACGTTCGCGTCCACCTGCCGGCCCTCCGCCTGGGCGACGTGGGCGCCGACGACCGCCACGGTCGCGTCCACGTCCGGCACCTCGACGGCGAGCGTCGTCGTCTCCCGCGGCTTGATCCGGGTCGCACTAAAAAGTGTCGTGCGGAACAACACCTTCGCGTCGGTGACATTGTCGCCCTCCGGGGCGCGGTTGACGTTGCGGGCCACGACTTCGCCGGCCGCGGTCAGCGCCGATTGCACTCCCGCCTCGTCGGGCCGGCGGACCTCGAAATCGATCTGGGCGGTGACGTTCTGCCGGTCCTGCTCATCCAGCCGGGCGGCGAGGACGCGGCCGTTCGCCTTCGCGACCGCGTCGCGTAGCTTCTGGTAGCCCTGCGGCACGTCGGTCACGGCGACTTGCACGACGGCCGTCTCCCGCGGGGCGACGTTCGCGAGGTTGTACAACTGCACGAGGAACTGGGCGTCGCCGCGGGTGATCTTGATGTCCCGCGGGACCGGGGTCGTGGTCACAACCCCTCCCTCGGCCTGTTGCACGCGATCGATTTCGAGCCGCACGACCCGGCCGATCTGGCGGAGTCGGTCGCGGACGGGCCCGGCGGCGTCCGGCGGCACCTCGAAGTTCAACGTCGCGTTGAACTGCCCGGCCGCGAGCTGCTTCATCTCCGACTTGGTCACGCGGCCCTTCGCCTCGGCGACCGCGGCCAGCAGTTGCTGCTGGGCCTTCTCCACATCTTCGACTTCGATCCCGGTCTTGACCTGCTCGTTCTCAGTCAGCCCGGCGGCGGCCTTGATCTCCTTCTCGGCCAGCGTGATCGTCAGCGTGCTGAGCGCGACCTGGTTGGCGTAGTAGCGGATTTCGCCCTCGAACTCCTCGATCTTGGTGC
>DATJGQ010000152.1:0-2888 GCA_035494815.1 Gemmataceae bacterium | reverse complement strand
GCACGACGATGCGGTGGTTGTCGCGGAAATCGGACGTCGAGAAGCCGTCCGGCCCGAGCCGCTCGCGGAGGATGTCGTCGGCAGGCATACTCGGTCACCCAAAGCAGTCACCACAAAGAGCACAAAGAGCCCACAAAGAAGGCACAAAGAGTGTTCCGACTTCGTGTCTTCTTTGTGACTCCTTTGTGTCCTTTGTGGTGAGTTCTTACTTGTCTTTATCCCGCAGCCGCGTCGCGGTCGCGAAATCGCCGGGGACGATCTGGAGGTCCCGTTCGGGGACCTCGACGGCCAGCGGCTTCGGCGCTTCCGGCGTGTCGCGCTTGCCGAACTCGCGGCCGGTGAGCGTGCCGGTCGCCTGAATCTTTTCTTGCAGATCGATGATCGACCGCAGGAGTTGCTCCGGCCGCGGCGGGCAGCCGGGCACGTAGACGTCCACCGGGATGAAGCGGTCGATGCCCTGGACGACGGCGTAGGTATCGAAGACGCCGCCGGAGGACGCACACGCCCCCATCGAGATGCACCACTTCGGTTCGGGCATCTGGAGCCAGATCCGCTGCATCACCGGAACCATCTTCATGACCACGCGGCCGGCGACGATCATTACGTCACACTGCCGCGGCGTGAACCGCATCGCCTCGGCGCCGAAGCGGGCGATGTCGTAGCGGGACGCGCCTGTCGCCATCAACTCGATGCCGCAACAGGCGGTCGCGAACGGCATCGGCCAGAGACTGTACTTGCGGACGAAGCTCGCGAGGGCGTCGAGTTTTGAGACGAAAAAGTTGCCGTCGGGGGCTACCGCCATTGGAACACCCCCTTCCGCCACGCGTAACCGTAGGCAATGGCCACGGATGCGATAAACGCAAGCGCTTCGACGAAGACGATCGTCCCGAAATGGGCCCGCCACACTGCGTCGACGCCGTCACGGTACGCGATCACCGCCCACGGGTAGAGGAACAGCAGTTCGACGTCGAAAACGAGAAACAGGATGGCGATCAGGTAGAACTTGACGTCGTACTGCTGGCGGGCGTCGCCGATCGGGTCCATACCCGACTCGTACGGCATCAACTTGACGGCGGTCCGTTTGCTCGGGCCGACGATATAGGACGCGATAATGCTGCCGGCCGCAAAGGCCACGACGAGGGTGAGGTAGATGAAGATCGGGTAGTACGTGCCGAGATCGAACGCCGGTTCCAGCCCGGTGGGGCCGACGACTTGTGCGAGATGCGGCACGATGATCGACGACCCCTGTGACGCGGAAAGTGGCCGAATTTCAGGGGTATCTTACGCGGCGGCGGGGGGGCGTCAAGAAACGTGCGGATCGGCCAGGCGTTGGACGTAGTCGCTGAGGAGCGACTCGATCCGCTGTGGCCCGTCGGCGGCGATTACGACGCCGACGCGCTCGCCCGTCTTCACGCGGCCGACGATTTCGGGGTCGGTGAACTGTGATATGTCGGGAGACCGCGGTCGGGCCGGGGCGAGGACGACGCCGGCATAACGAGTGGTGGCCGAGGGCGGAGCGTAGGCGGCGTCCGCGTGGGCTTCCAGTTTCGCCCACTCGCCCCACAGGTTCAGGCCCGTCGCCGCTTCGATCATGTCGCCGGTGTACGAGCCGCCGACGCGTGCGCTCGACTCGATGAAATACACCTCGCCGTCCGCGTGGGCCTTCATGAACTGCGTGTGCGCGGCGCCGCGGCCCAACCCGAAACCGGTGAGGACGCGTTCGTTGAGCCGCCGGAGCGTCGAGGCGAGCGGGCCGTCGCGCGGCACCGTCCGGCTGGCGTACACGCCCTTGGGCTCGTGCACGTCCAACACCGGCCGCCAATACTGGTTCACCTCGGCGAAAACCACGCGGCCGTCGGCGACCAGCGACTCGACATGGAACAGGTCCCCCGGCACGAACCGCTCGATGAGGTAGAACGACTGCTCGTCCCCGAGCCGGTCGATCGCCCGCCAGACCTCGTCGGCCGTGCTGACCTTCTGCACGCCGGCCGCCAACGCCTGCGGCCGCGGCTTCATGAGCCAAGGCCCGGGAACGTTTGCCAGGAAGTGCCGCACCTCGTCGTGGTTGATGATGCCGACATATTCGGGGAACCGGACGCCGAGTTCGCGGGCCTTTGCCCGCATGGCGAGCTTGTCGCGGAACAGGCGGGTCGCACTTTCGGTCAAACCCGGCAGCCGCAGGTGCTCCCGCAGGTGGGCGACGACCTCCATGTCGGCGTCGTCGAGGGCGACGATCCGGCGGATGGCCCGGGTGCGGGCGAGGTGCGAGACCGCGTTGACGATCATGCGGCAGTCGCGGAAGTGCGGCAGGGCGTAGACCTCGTCGATCGCCTGCCGCGGCCAGGGGTCGTGCAGGTGGACTTCGGAGGTCAGCAGGATGACGTGGCAGCCTTCCTCTTTGCAGCGTTCGAGGAAGTGGTCGCCCTTGTAGGCGCTGCACACGCACAGGAGGGTCGGGCCGGGGCCGGCGGCCATTAGCGAGTCTCCTCGGCGACGAGGGGAGAGGCACCGCCGAGTATATCACAAACGAAAGGCGAGCGGGGTCGCGTTAGCGCCCCGAGGACTTGCAAGCGTTCAAGCGCTTCAGAGTCCTCGGGGCGCTCACGCGACCCCGCTCGCCGAAACCCGGAAACGAGCTAGTTGTCTTTCTTGTCCGGTTCGATCGCCGGCGTCTCTTGCTCCGCGGCGGCGCCCGGCGCTTCCTTGGTGAAGCACTGCGTGTCGGCTTTCGGCTCGCTGCAGCAGCCTGCGGTCGGGGTGCCGCAGCACGAGGTGTCTTCGCTCGCGGCCGACAGCGGGCAGGTGTTAGTCGGGGCGACGAAGGTGTTGTACGCCACCAGGCCGGTCAGCGCCACCATGGCCACGACCAGCGAGCCGAGCAGAAGCTT
>DATJGQ010000151.1:0-2188 GCA_035494815.1 Gemmataceae bacterium | reverse complement strand
GCGGAAAAACGGGTGGCCGAGTTCACCGACGCGAAAGAACTCCTCTCCGGCGGCAGGCATTGGCGACTCCTGCCCGCTTATATCGCCGCCTTCCGCGCCGGCCGCGCCCGCTCGACGCACGCCCCCGCCGTCGGGAACATCTTGTGCGGCGAGCAGAGGTTTTCCGGGTTGAACGCTCTTCGCAGCCGCAGCATCTGCTCCAGGTCAACCGGCGCGAACAGCTTCGGCATGAAGTCGAGCTTTTCGACGCCGATGCCGTGCTCGCCCGTGACGCTGCCGCCGCAGGCGATGCACTCGTCGAGGATTTCGTTGCTCGCGGCGAAGACGCGCTTGACCTGGTCCGGGTCGCGCTCGTCGAAGAGCAACAGCGGGTGGATGTTGCCGTCGCCGGCATGGAACACGTTGCCGATGCGCAGGCCGTACTTGGCGCCGATCTCGCGGGCCCGGCGGAGCATGTGCGGCAGCTTCGTCCGCGGCACGACGCCGTCTTGCGTGCACAAGCTCGGCGCGATCCGCCCCAGCGCACCGAACGCCTGCTTGCGACACTTCCAGAGCAACAGCCGCTCCGCTTCGGTGGCGGCCTTGCGGACTTCGCGGGCGTTATTCTTGCGGGCGAACTCGGTGATCCGCTGGGCCTCCCGGTCCAGCCCGGCGTCAAGGCCGTCCACCTCCATGATCAGCACCGCCTCCGCGTCCAGTGGGAAGCCGAAATGAAATGCCGCCTCGACCGCTTCCAGAATCACGATGTCGATCATTTCCAGTGCCGCCGGGATGATGCCGGCCGCGATGATTTCCGTGATCGTGTTCGTCGCGTCGTCGATCGAATCGAAGATGCCGAGGAGCGTCCGCACGGCCGGCGGCAGCGGCGTCAGTCGCACCCAAATCTTTGTGACGACGCCGAACGTCCCCTCCGCTCCCACAATCACGCCGGTCATGTCATAACCGGTCGGGTCGCCTGCCGGGCCGTCGGTGCGGACGACTGACCCATCCGGCAGCACGATCTCCAAGCCCAGGACGTGGTTCACGGTGACGCCGTACTTGAGCGTGTGCGGCCCGCCGGCGTTGGTCGAACTGTTGCCGCCGATCGTGCTCGCCGACTGGCTCGACGGGTCCGGCGCGAAGTGGTAGCCCTGCGCTTGCACGAGCTTCGTCAGTTGCAGATTAACGACGCCGGGATCGACGACCGCGTACCGGTCCCGGATGTTGATCTCGTGGACCTTCTTCATCCGGCTCAGCGAGATGATCACGCCGCCGCCGACCGGCAGACAGCCGCCGGCGAGGCTCGTCCCGGCCCCGCGGGCGAGGAACGGCGTCTCCGTCTCCTTGCAGAGTCGCACGATCGCGGCGACATGTTCGGTCGACGTCGGAAAGACGACGACTTCGGGCCGCTTCTTTTCGACGGTGAACGCGTCGCATTCGTAGACGACGAGGTCGCTCGGGTTGGCGAGCACGGCGTCGCGGCCGAGGAGCGAGCGAAGACGCTCGGTTAGCCCAGTCGACTCGTCGGTGGCGATTGCAGGCATGGGATCCCCTCGCAACTCAACTGAACCACCCGCCGGGCCGGTGTCGCTCCTCCGCCCACGGGTCGCCGCGCATGTGATAGCCGCCGTGGTCCCACTCTTCCCAGAAGCCGGGGCGGTCGCGGTCGAGAAACTCCACGCCGCGGACCCACTTCGCGCTCTTCCAGGCGTAAAGACGCGGCACCACCAGCCGCACCGGGTAGCCATGATCCGGCTCCAACGGCTTCCCGTCGTGCGAGAAGGCGAAGAGCGCGTCCTCGGCGAAGAAGTCCTCGATCGGCAGGTTCGTCGTCCAGCCCTGTTCGCTGTGGACCATGACGAACTTCGCGGCCGGCGTCGGCGTGACGTGATTGAGCAGCTCCCGCGTCGGGACGCCTTCCCAGAGGTTGTCGAGCTTGCTCCAGCGGGTGACGCAGTGCATGTCGGCGAACACGCGGACCCGCGGGAGCGACGAAAACTCCTTCCACGTGAAGCGGCGTTTCTCCCCGACTTCGCCGAAGACGTAGAAGTCCCAGTCGCGGTCGAGGTCGGTGTAGTGCGGCGTCTCACCGGCGTGGAGGACGGGCCACTTACGGGTCAGCACCTGATTCGGCGGCAGCCGCTCGTCGCGGAGCGTGTCGGGGCTGCGGATCGGTTCGGAATCTGTCATAACACCACTCATCTCCGTT
>DATJGQ010000150.1:0-6918 GCA_035494815.1 Gemmataceae bacterium | reverse complement strand
GGGGGTCTCTGCAACGCCGGCTTGTATTAGGCGAGCGTCGGGGCGTAAGCCCGACGTGGATGCCTACCCCCGCCGAGAGCTTTCACGTCGGGCTCACGCCTCGACGCTCGCCAAGATTGCGCCTCACCTTGCCACGTCCTCTCGATTTGCGTTAGACTCCGACCCGGCCCACGGAGACGCCCGTGATCCCGCTGAGCGAATGGACGCGCTCGTGCCCGCTGCCGGACCGGCCCTGGCTGATCCTCGGCAAGGGGCCGTCCTTCGCCCGCCGGCATCACCTCGACCTCAGTGACTACAACCTCGTCTCGCTTAACCACGTCGTCCGCGAGATGAAGGTGGACGTCGCCCACTACATCGACCTCGACGCGGTCGAGCAATGTGCCGACGTGTTGCCGCGGAACGCCGATTGGCTGCTCGTGCCGCGTTACCCGCACGTCAACTTCCGGCCGTCCGACGAGCCGCTTGAGATGCTATGCGACAAGGTCCCGGTGTTGCGGGACTTCGCGACCCGGGGCCGGTTGGTTTGGTACTACCACGACCTGCGGAGCCGGCCGGAACTGAAAGAGCGCTATCCGGCGGACGCGGGCCCGCTCGTCCGCGTGGACGCGTTCAGCGCCGAGGCGGTCGTCAACGTGCTGGCGGCGCTCGGCGTGAAAACCGTTCGCACGCTCGGCGTCGACGGCGGCATCCACTACGGTTCCGCGTTCCATGACCTCAACGGCAAAACCCGCCTGGCCAACGGACAGTCGAGTTTCGACCGCCAGTTTTACTGGATCCATCGCACGGTGAAGGAGAATCAGATGGACTACGGCCCGCTCCACGATCCGATCCGCGTTTACGTCGGCACAGACGACTCGCAGATGGTGGCGGTCCAGGTGCTCGAATTCTCCATCCGCCAGTTCGCCAGCCGGCCGGTCGAGGTCGTGCCGCTGTTGAACCTGCCGGTGCCGATGCCGAGGGACCCGGCTAACCGGCCGCGAACTGGTTTTTCCTTCGCCCGCTTCCTGATTCCCCGACTCGCGGGCTACCGTGGCCGGGCGATCTACCTCGACGCCGACATGCTGGTGTTCAGCGACATCGCCGAGCTGTGGGACCTGCCGATGGAGAAGTATCGCGTCCTGTGCTCCCGGCAGGACGAGCCGCCGCCGACCTGGACGAACAATCCGCACTTCCAGCCGGGCCGACAAATGAGCGTGATGCTTTTGGATTGCGACCGGCTCGACTGGAAGATCGACGAGATCGTCCGCGGCCTGGACGAAGGGCGGTACAACTACCGGCAGTTGCTCTGTGACCTGTGCATCGTCCCGCCACACGAGGTCGGCGAGACGATGCCGGCGGAGTGGAACTGTCTGGAGCACTTCCAGGCCGGGCGGACGCGGCTGCTGCACTACACCGACATGGAAATGCAGCCGTGGCGGCACCGGCACAACCCGCTCTGGTCGATCTGGCGGGCGTATTATCGCGCGGCCGTCGCGGCCGGCGCGGTTCAACCTGACTTAGTTGAAACCGGCATCGCCAACGGCTGGCTGCTTCAGGAACTCGCCGACGACCTGCGGCTCGCCCCGAGCCGCATGGACCCAATGGCGGACAAAGGTGCGTTGGTTTGCACGCCGACCGCCCGCCAGCGGTCGCAGGAACTGGAACTGGCCGCGCTGCGGGCCGAGGTTAACATCCTGCACGAAGAGGCCGAGATCCTTCGCCACGAAGTGCACGCGCGGAGCCTTCAAGTCGGCGAGGCCCACGCCCACGGGGGCGATCTGCTGCGGCAGGCGGAAGCCGTGCGCGAACAACAGACGGCCGCACTCGCGCGGCAGATTGCGGACCTCGGACAAGAAGTCCTGTCGTTGCGGCGGAGCCTCGCGTGGAAGATCGGGCGAGCCGTGACGAGTCCGCTGACGACCATCAAGAAACTCGCCCCGCGCCGCGCCGCGTGAACTCCCTTCTGGTCTTTCAAGAACCGGCAGCGTAAGCTGCCGGGTGTTAGATTCACCCGGCAGCTTACGCTGCCGGTTCTTCACCCGCGGCGTAGGCTGCCGCGTGAACGAAAGACCTTCGGAGTCGCACGATGGCCCTGCCCGCGGAGTTCAAAGCCCACAGCGCCCTCGTCCACGGTCTGGTCCTCAGTCCGGACGGCAAGCAACTCGCGACCGCCGGCTTCGACGCCGCCGTCCGCCTCTGGAGCGCGGACTCCGGCCAGGAGGTCCGCACGCTCAGCGGCCATGCGGGCCCGGTCTACGCCGTCGCGTTCACTGCCGACGGCCAATCGCTCGCCTCGTGCGGCGACGACAAGTCCGTTCGACTCTGGTCCCCGGCCGACGGCAAGATGGTCAAGGAGTTGAAAGGCCACGGCGGCGTGGTCGACGCGGTCGCGTTCGCCCCTGACGGCCGCCGGGTCGCCTCGGCGTCGGCCGACAAGTCCGTGCGAATGTGGGAAGTCGCCGACGGCCAAGGCAAACCGCTCGGCAACCACGGCGGCTCGGTCTACGCCGTCGCGTTCGCGGCCGACGGTCAGCGCCTCGCCAGCGCGGGGGCGGACGGATTGGTCAAGATCTGGGACGTCCCGGGCCAGAAGGAACATAAAGCGTTGAAAGGCCACGACGGCCCGGTGAGTGTGGTGGTTTACACGCCCGACGGTCCGCTCTCGGCCGGGTTCGATCGGATGCTCCGCCTGTGGGACGCGGACGGGGGCAGCGAAAAGGCGAAGGCGGGGCCGCTGCCGGACGATCCGTACGGCTTAGCTCTGACCAAAGATGGCAAGCGCGTCGCCGTCGCCGGCTATGGCGGGCACGTCGCGGTTTGGGACATCGCCGGCGGTAAAGCCGTCTTCACGAAGCGCTACAAGTCGCCCGCGTATTGCGTGATCTGGGCCGCCGACGATTCCACACTCCTGAGCGGCCACGACGACGGGCACGTACGCGTGACGGTTGTGACTTCCTAGCCGCGGGCTTTCGCCCACGGCTAGAAAGGAAATCCAATCTACTTCCGTTCGATCAGCCGAATGTCGCGGACATGGTACCGCGGATACTGGGCAGTCGCGCCGTGTGCGGTATCCGGGTCGCGGATCAGCTCGCCCTCGACGCAAACGATATCGCCGGGACGGAATTCGGCCAGCCGCGGGTCGTTTTCGAGCCGCACCTTGCCGCCGTAGGTGTCCACTTCCGAATGAGACCGGTAGCGGAGTTCGAGATTACCGCGGAAGTGCCGGTCCAATTCGCCCTGCAGCCAGCTGTAGTCATTCGCCGCGCCGTACTTTCCGTCTGCGCGGCGATCACTGGCGGGCGCGGCAGGCGCGGCAGGCGCGGCAGGCGCGGGAGTCGGCATGTCGGCGGGTCGGGCCGGCTCACGGACACTCGCCTCCTCGCCGGACAGCGGCTGTGGCAAGGCGCTCGCGACCGGCACCGGCATTGTTGGACCGTCTGCCGGTTTGGGCTCGGCGGCCGACTGCGCGAGGGCGGCCGGCGTGAACGTGCTCGTCGTCGGGGCCGCCGCTACCGCGGGGGCGGGCGGCGGCAGCACGGTCTGCGGCGCCGCTGACGCGACCACCGCGGGCCGATCCTTCGCGGGCGTCGCGGCCGAGACTTGCGTCGGCTGACGATTCAGCAACAGCGGGTTATCGGCATATGCGGTCTGGTGCGGGCTGGAATTGCACCCGGCGAGCAGGCCGGCCGCCAGACACAGTGCCCCAGTCGGTCGCGCGATCGATTTTGGAAACATCTGAGTCCCCCTTCTCAGTCTGTGACAGCCGTGGCCCGAGTCTTCGAGATCAGATTTCAGATTGCAGAATGCAGATTGCAGATTTCTCAAACCAATCTGCGATCTGTAATCTGAAATCTGCAATCGCACAACCGGCGCTCCCCTCGAAGACTCGAGGTCGCGGCGGAACAGTTCTTCTCACAACCCCCCGAGCGCGGATTCCCGCAACTGCTCCAGTGCCTCCCGGGCGTGGTGCGCCACTTCCACGTCCTCCGAGTCGACCAGTTGATCCAAGTCGGGCCAGAGCCAGCTGAGTCCTTCGTTCGCGATCCGGCGAATGGCCTCGGGCGACGGCGGCGCGTCCGTCTCACCGACGAGCGTCTGGCGGAACCAGTGCAACGCCCGCCGCTCGCCGAGACGCGCGAGCGCGGCCTGAGCGACAAGCCGCACCTCCGAATTGACGTCGTCGCGGGCGTCATTGAGCCAGGACAACACGGTCGGCCCGGCGATCGGCGGCGTCCAGCCGAAGCTGCTCACCGCCGCGGCCCGATAGGTCGGGTCCCAGTCGCGGGCGGCGCTGAGCAGGAACGCCTCGGCGAGCGGAGACGGGTGATTGCGCAACGTCCGCAGCAGGGACGCATAGGGCAGAGCCGCAGGCACACTCGGCCGGGCGGGCGGCAACTCGCGCGCCGGGCGGCGCGACCGCCGCTCCGGTTGGACCCACTGCGTCGCCCACGCGATCAGGGCCGGCCCGACGTCCCGCTCGTGCGACCAGGCGAGCAGGCGGACCGCCACCTCGCGGTGCGCGGCCGGCCAAGACCTGATCCGCGGCAGGACGATCGCCGCCGCGTCCGCCTGCAGGTCTTCGAGAGCGAGCAGCGTGTCGAGCCGTAGGTCGTCCGTGACGGACGCGAGGTCGGCCAGCAGGTGTCCCGGCGCCTCGGCGAGGTAATCGGTGAATGCGTCCTCGAGCGCCAACAGTTCGCCCATCTGTTGTCGCAGGATTTCTGCGAGGCGGGCGTTGCCAGCCACGGCGCGGCCGGCGTGATCGCCGCGCTGCAACTGCCGCATCGACTCGACGAGCACGCGCACGACCAGCGGGTCCGTCCGCGACGGCCGGCACCGCCACAACTGGGCGACCGCCTCGCCGAGCCGCGCGTCGCCGATCATCTGCGGCTGAATGCCGAACCTCAGCCCGCGGAGCGTCTGATAGAGCACCCGCAGTGCGGCGCGGCCGAGCGGGGACGCCGGCCGCCGAAGATAATCCGCGAACCCGATGCAGGCCGCCGTCTCCGCCGCGTAGAACTGGCCGAGCGGCACGTCCGCCGCGCTCGCCGGGCAGCGGAGCAAGTCCGGCAGGCTCTCCTCCCGGTTTAGCCGGCGCAGCCCGTGTGCCAAGTCGATCCAGTACCAGCTCTGCTCGACCGGATCGTCACTGAGCTTGCGCCGAAGCTGCTCGCGGAGGATCGTGCCGGCCTGAGGGCTGCCGATTTCGGCGAGAGCTTGCACTTGCACGGCAAAGCCGAGCCCGGGCCGCACACTCGCGGAAGCCTGTTCCAGGTCGCCCTGCGCCAGCAGCGCTTCCAGCCGGGCCTTGGCCGTTTCCACCGCCGCTTCGCTGAGCCGCCCGCCTTGGAAGAGATGCAAATGTTGTTGTGTGACGGGCGACAGGAGCGACCGCTGCGCCGCCGCCCGCGGGAGCAGCCGGCCGAGCCAGAACGCCCCGCCCAACAGCAGCGGCACGACCCCGCCCAGGATCGGTGAGAGCCATTCCATGGCTTTGTCCCGAGTGGGTAGTGGTTAGTAGTTAGTGATTACCCAAGAGCTTGTCGTAACTAGCCACTACCTACTAGCCACTACCCACTATTCCCGTACGTGCCCGTCTCCGTGGATCACGTACTTGTACGACGTCAACTCGCGCAGCCCGCACGGCCCGCGGGCGTGCAGCTTGTCGGTGCTGATGCCGATCTCCGCCCCCAGCCCCAATTCGAAGCCGTCATTGAACCGCGTGCTCGCGTTCACCAGCACGGCGGACGAGTCCACGCCGGCGGTGAACTGCTCCGCGGCCCGCAGGTCGCCGGTGACGATCGCTTCGGTGTGGCCGGAGCCGTAGCGGTGGATGTGATCCACCGCCGCGGCCAGGCTATCTACCACCTTCACCGAAAGAATCAAATCCAGAAACTCCGCGGCGTAGTCCGCCTCGGTTGCCGGCTTTGCGTCGGGGACCAGGGCTCTCGTCCGCTCACAACCGCGGAGTTCCACGCCCTGGCTTCGCAAGGCTGCCGCGGCGGGCGGGAGGAAGCGTTCCGCGACGTCGCGATGCACGAGGAGGCTCTCGGCGGCGTTGCACACACCGGGCCTCTGGCACTTCGCGTTGACCATGATGCGGACCGCGATGTCGAGGTCGGCGGCGCGGTCCACATAAACGTGGCAATTCCCGCGGTAGTGCTTGAGGACGGGCATCGCCGCTTCCCGGGCCACGCGTTCGATCAGCCCCTCCCCGCCGCGCGGGATCACCAGATCGATAAACTCCGCAAGCTTGAGCAAATGGCCGATCGCGGCCCGATCAGTCGTCGTCACGAGTTGCACCGCGTCGGCCGGCAACGCGGTGGTGGCGACGGACTCCCGCAAGATGCGATACAAGGCCGTGTTCGAATGCAGCGCCTCCTTGCCGCCGCGAAGGATGATCGCGTTGCCGCTCTTCACCGCGAGACCGGCCGCGTCGAGCGTGACGTTGGGCCGCGACTCGTAAATGAAGAGGATCACGCCGAGCGGCACGCCGACCTTTTCCACGCGCAGCCCGTTCGGCCGAACGCCGCCGTCGAGCACTCGGCCGACCGGGTCCGGTAGAAGCGCGATCTCGCGGAGACCTGCCGCCGCCGCCTCGATACGGGCCGGCGTGAGACGCAGGCGATCGATTTGAGCCTTCGTCAGGCCATTCTCTTCCGCGGCCGCGAGGTCGCGGGCGTTGGCGGCGAGGATCGCGTCGGTGCCCGTGGAGAGGGTGTCGGCCGCGTGGCGGAGCCACGCGTCCTTTTGAGCGGTCCTGACCGTCGCGAGCAGTCGAGACGCGGCCTTGGCGCGGCGGCCGAGGTCGGCGACGAGGGCCACGATGTCTTCGGCGGCGGGCTTGGTCTGGACGTTCATGGGTCGCTCCGTCACTTCACTCGACCACGAGGTCGTCGCGATGGACGATCTCGTCGCGGCCGCGGAAACCCAGCAGCT
>DATJGQ010000149.1:0-4890 GCA_035494815.1 Gemmataceae bacterium | reverse complement strand
TGAGCTTGGTCCCGATCGTTAGCCGTTGACCGGACGGTAGCCCTTCCGCCAACCACGCCGCGAGGATGCAGTTCCACAGGTAGCTCTGGTACGCCGACAGGTACATTCCTTGAAGTTCCGGCCTCAGCCGGGCGACGGCTCCCCGATAGTCGGCGGGCCGGTGCAACAAATACTGAACCAGGTTGCGATCATGCCCGGCCGCGATTCGGTCCCTGCACTCTTCCCAGCGGCCCCAGCACTCGCTCAACACCCGTTTCGTACGCCGCTGCTCCGCTCGGTCGAAATCGTAGGGGGCGGTCAGCGCCAGCTTCAACGCGCCATCGTAGTCGCCCAGCACCATCCGTTTGCCGATGAACACCCCGTCCGCGCCGACGGACCCGAACCGCTGGTCGTCGAAGTAATTCGCGATGCCGTCACAGCGGATTTCTTTGACGGCCGGCAGGAGGCGGTTCACTTCTTCGGCAGTGAGATGGCGAAGCGTAATCTCGAATCGGTTCGCTCGAATCGCGTCCGACGAATAGGGCCGCCCGATCTGCCCGAGGTAGTCGAGAACGACGTCCTGCTGCTTCAGCCCGCGACGCGGGCCGCGAAGGATGCTCAGGTATTGAACCGTCGCGGCGTGACGATCCTTGAGGCCCCCGAAGGCGATTGTGCGACCGTCGATCCGCCAGCGGCGGCGAATAACTTCAATCGCGTCGGTGGTCGTCCGGCCGCGCCTTTCGAGTCGATAGAACGAAAAGTCGCCCCGATTGCCAGGCGTGACGTCAGTCAATTCCTCGACGCGAAAGTCATCCGGGTTCTGCTTGACCTTCACGGTTTTGACCGCGGCGCGGGAGAAATGCGCGCAAAAAATGGGGTCGAGAAACGTGGAATCCCAAGCCGTCGCCCAATCAGCTTAGAATTCCGCCAGCGTCTCTCGACCCCGTCTGTACGAGGTGGCTTACCACCTCTGATAGACCATCGTACGTCGCGGTTTTCGGAGTCTCAAGTGAAATTTAGAAAAAGACAGGAATAACTGGATATTTGTCTATCTCCCGACTTCGCCGCGTGCAGGTAATCCAGACTCGGCTTCGCCAAGGACTTCCCGTCCTTCGAGACTCATCACCGGGTCGAGGTAACTGGCGACGTGCGTTGGCTTTACGCGATTCTCGTCTGCCGGCCGCGGCACCGGCCCATCGTCCATGGCAGTGAGCGGCTGCTCTTTCACGGGCGGAACGTCCGCTGCGATCGTTGCCAGCTCCCACACGATCGCTTCCACCGTCATGGGATCCGTGCTCACGCCTAACAAGCCGTAATCGGGCAAAGTGATGTCGCGTTCTGCACTCGGAGTCCGGGGCAGCCATGTGTCCGGCCAACCGTGTACCGCCATGACGCGCTGAACATTGACGGGCCTCTTGCCGGCGGCGTCCGACCAGAACGGGCTGTCCACCGAGACCAACAGGTCGATGAGCACGCCATTCCCCAAGACCGATTCGGCGAGCGACACCGCGGCATCGACGCCGGCGCCGACGCCCAGGATCACGAACCGGGCGTTCGGATCGGCGGCGGCCACACCCCGAATGTCATCCGCGAAGTCCCGAGCGTGATAAAACTGTCCGGTATAGACCTTCTTGAACCCCAACCGGTTCAGCGTTGTCCGCAGGTCACCGGTGCCGCCGATGTCGAACGGATCGAAGCCGTTGATGACGAACACGTGGACGTTGCCGCGGCAGCATCTTGGCGTCGCTTCGCATCTTGCCAGGCAGGCCCCCGTCACGGGCGCACACTCCGTCGGTAAACTCACACATCCGGGCAAAGTGGTGAAGACCAAGGCCACGAGCAGCCCGACGAATCCTGTGCCGATGTGGCAGTTCTCTTGAGTCATCGTCGTGTGTCCCCGTAGCCGCGCTTGCGCCGACCGCCTTACAACCGCTATCTTCGGCGCGATCGGAAAGGGCGCTGCATGGGAAGTGGGTGGTCGGCGGGGGACGCGTGTCAAACGGGGCAAGACCTGCGGGTCCCGTAATAAACCTAGACGTTGACGACGTTGCCCGTCCGGGCCGATTCGATTTCTCTGTGACATAAGACCAGGGCGTCACGGGCCAGAGCACCGCTCAGAAGGTCGGGGGCGGTGCCGGACGTCACGCCGTCGACGGCCGCCTGCAGCTCCGCGGCGAACGATTCGATCGGGTCGCCGCTCCCGGAGAGCGGGGCGGGTTGCACCTTTCCGTCCGCGGTCATCACTGTCGGCGGCTGTATGCCGGATTCGTGGACGACGGTCGCCTGCTCGAAATACACCTCGTACCCGTGGACGAATTGACGGCCTTTCTGTGTCAGCGCTCCGCTGGCGCATGCGATGCTCGGCCCGCCGTCGCCCCAAATGTACAGCGCGTTAATGTGCACGACGGCCTCGCCCTCGACGCGGCCGGTCGCGAACACCTGCCGCGGCATGCCGCCGAGCAGGCGGATGAAGTGCGTGTCGTGGATATGCAGGTCGATCGCCGGCCCCCCCGTCTGCGCGACGTCCAGATGGGCCGCCGACCAATCCGGGCGGGCGATGATCCGCTTAAACTGTCCGGCCAGGAGCTTCCCGTAACGGCCGCTCTTGGCCGCCTCGGCGAGGAAGGCGAAATCGGGGAAAAACGGCAGGACGTGGCCGACCATCAAAAGTCGCTTGGCGTCGCGCGCCGCCGCGACCATGCGATCGGCCGCCTCGGGCGTGAGCGCGATCGGCTTTTCGACGAGTACATGCTTGCCCGCCTTGAGCGCCGCGATCGCCATCGGCTCGTGCTGCAGCGTCGGCGTGCAGACGTCGACGAGGTCTACCCCGGGGTCGGCCAGCAACTGCTCGAAACGCTCGTAGCGCTTAATCGTCCCGAGATCGACCTGCCGGCCGGGCGGACCGAAGTTGCCGTGAATGTCCCGCCAGTCGCCGGCGCGTTTCTTCGCATCCCGGCTGCTGATCGCCGTCACCGCCGCGCCGCGCAGCTTCTGCGCGGCCAGGAAGTGGATGTAGCCCATGAAGCCGATGCCGGCGAGACCGATACGGACCATGCGACGCCCTCACTCGGTGCAGTGCATAGTGTGCGGGGGCCGGAGCGACTCCGCAAGTCACCGCCGTGAAAATCCCATGAATTCGCTTGACAAACGGCAGACCCGGCTAACATGGTGTAATAAACATATATTCGGCTTGTGAGGGAATACGATGCCCACGCCGAGCGGCCCGATCCAGCAAGCGGCCGCGCTGCCGATCGCGAACGGAAAGGTCTGCCTGGTCACGTCACGCGGCGGCCGGCGGTGGGTTCTGCCCAAAGGCGTCGTCGAGACCGACTGGACACCCGCCGAGTGTGCCGTGCAGGAGGCGTGGGAGGAAGCCGGTCTCGTCGGCGACCTCGATCCCGAGCCGATCGGCACCTATCCATATCAGAAGGACGGCAGAAGCCATCACGTCACGGTCTACCGGCTTCGCGTCACGCAAATCCTGAACACCTGGCCCGAATGTGAAATCCGCCGCCGCGTCTGGCTCGCCCCGGCCGAAGCCCTCTGGCGGATTGATGTGCCGGAGCTGAGGAACCTTTTGCGCGACTGTTTCGGCCAGGACGATGCGCTTCCGGAGCGGATCGCCCGTTAGTCGCGGCGAATCCGGTCTTCGTCGACGCATTATCGTTGCCCGCCGGTCCTGCCACGGTTAAACTGCGCGGTTGAAACTCACCAGCGTTTCTCAGACCAAACGCCACCGCTCGCTTCATCGGGCGGCGAGCGTCCGGCGGGCGTCATGCGATCACCGTCCTTGAGACAGCAACTTCCGGCGCAGACGCCGGTTCCTGAGGCGACGGCCCCGCCCCCATCGGACACCGTCGTCACGCCCGTTCTGGAGATCAACCCGAGCGGCCACGACTTCCTGGCACCGGCGCAGGCACCGGATGAGCTCGGCCGCTTGGGCCCGTATCGAATTCTCAAACTCCTCGCCAAAGGCGGGATGGGCTTCGTATTTCAGGCGGAAGATCCGCGGCTGGGGCGCATGTGCGCGCTCAAGACGATGCTGCCCGAAATGGCCCAGCGGCCGGACATGAAGGAGCGCTTCCTCCGCGAGGCCCGCGCCGCCGCCCAGCTCGAACACGATCACATCATCCCCGTCTATCAGGTGGACGAGGACCGCGGCGTGCCGTACATCGCCATGCCGTTCCTCAAAGGGGCGTCGCTCGAGGACTGGTACAAGCAGAAAAAGAAGGACCAGCCCGGCACGCCGCTCACCGAGGCGCAAATCCTCAAGGTCGGCCGCGAGATCGCCCGGGGACTGGCCGCGGCGCACAAGAAGGGCCTCGTCCATCGCGACATCAAGCCCGCGAACATCTGGCTCGACGCGTCCGCCGGCGGCCGTGTGCGCATCCTGGACTTCGGCCTCGCCCGATTCTCCGATAACTCGAGCAGTCCCACGTTGACTCAGTCGGGTACGATCATCGGCACGCCCGCGTACATGGCGCCCGAGCAGGCACTCGGCCAAGCTATCGACGGGCGGGCCGATCTGTTCAGCCTCGGCGTGCTGCTCTATCGGCTGTGTACGGGGAAGATGCCGTTCCGCGGCGAGACCTCGATGGCGGTCATGGCCGCCGCCGCGACCGTCGACCCGCCGCCCCCGTCCAACATCAACCCGGCTATCTCGCCCGCGTTGTCGGCGCTGGTGATGCAACTGCTCGTCAAGGACCCCGAGCGGCGGCTTGAATCGGCGAAGGAAGTCGTGCAGATTATTCAGGCGATCGAGAAATCGCCGTCGAGCGGCAGTTCGGCCCGGCTGCCGAAGCCGGTGAGCAAGTCGAGCGGCGGGTCCCCATCGACGCGTTCCTGGAAGAAGTTGATGGACGACGCCTCGCCGGCAGCCACGCGAAAGTCCCGCGAAAAGTCACCTAAGAG
>DATJGQ010000148.1:0-2240 GCA_035494815.1 Gemmataceae bacterium | reverse complement strand
TTTTCGGTCGCGGACGAACTTCTCCGGCTCGCGGTGACACGCGAGGCACCACTCCATGAGCAGCGTGCCATGCTGCCACATCAGCGGCATGTGGTTGACCGGCCCGTGGCAGGTCGTACAGCCGACGCCCTTCTGCACGTGGACGCTGTGATTGAAGTACGCGAACTCGGCCAGGCGATGCACCCGGCTCCACTCGATCGGCACGCCGGTGCGATAACTTTCGCGGACGGGCGCGAGCATCTCGCTCCCCACCCAGATCTGTTCGTGGCAATTCATGCACGTCTTGGTCGGCGGCATACCCGGGTACGCCGAATGCTCGACCGCGTTATGGCAATAGCGGCAGTCGATGCCCAGGCCGTTGACGTGGTGCTCGTGACTGAACGGGATCGGCTGGGCGCGGACGATGCCGATGTTGGAGGCGTAAGAGGATCGGATGAAGACGTAGAGGCCCCAGCCGAGGCCGGCGACGATAAAGACGGCCCCGAAGATCGTCACCCGCGAGATCGTGTTGAAACTACGGTGGAAGATCTGCGGCACGACGCTCCCTCGCAGGAGTCAGGAGTCAGGAGTCAGGAGTCAGAATCCCCGTTGTGGCATCTGACCCCTGACTCCTGACTCCTGGTACTGGCCGGTGACTCTTTATAGGGGGGCGTTGGCCTGCGGCGTAGGGACCAGAGGTTCCGGCGGCGGCGATTGCACGGGTGGCGGCGGGGCGCCGAGCGGGTCTTCGGGAATGCCCCCCGGGCGCGGCGGGACGTTTTCCGGCCGCGGAGGTGGTTCCGGCTTGTCGGGCGGCTTCGGCGGCAGGACCGGATCGGGCATGAGAATGTCCTTCCCAATTCAGAGAAGCCGCTTGCGGCTTAGCGGGCGGTTTCACCGCCCGCCCCACTAAGCGCCAAGCGGCTTGATCCGTGTGCAACTCGCGGGCCGCTTTTCCGCTGGAGCCGCTCGCTGCCGGCCCGCTATACTCACGCTGTTACTTTCGCGCTTCTCCCTCCGACGATGAGACGGCTCCCTATGCTCGTGCGCATTTCTTCCGCAACCGCTGCTCTGCTTCTGACCGCCTCCCAGCTCATCGCCCAAGTCCCGCCGGAAAAAGCGGAAGCGACGTTCAAGGTCAACGACCCAGAACTGGAATGGACCCTCTGGGCGCACGAGCCGATGTTTTCCAACCCGACTTGCATGGACATCGACCACCTCGGCCGCGTCTGGGTCTGCGAGTCGGTCAACTACCGCACGACGCTTCGCCGCCAGCCGGTCAATCGCAAGGAAGGCGACCGCATCCTGATCCTCGAAGACAGCAAGGGCAGCGGCAAAGCGGACAAGGTCACGGTTTTCTACCAAGCCCCCGACCTGCTCGCCCCGCTCGGCATCGCGGTCGCGAAGGACCCGGTCGGCCCTGGGTACAAGGTGTACGTCTGCCATTCGCCGGACATCCTGCTCTTCGAGGACAAGGACGGCGACGGCAAAGCGGACGGCCCGCCGAAAAAGCTCCTCAGCGGCTTCAAAGGCTACGACCACGACCACGGTGTGCACGGCATCCTCATCGGCCCCGACGGCAAGCTCTATTTCTCGGTCGGCGACCAGGGCGTGGACGGGCTCAAGGACAAGAACGGCAAGGTCTGGAACAGCAACAACACTGATTGCCGCGCGGGCACCGTCTGGCGGTGCGACATGGATGGGACCAATCTCGAACTGCTCGCCCACAACTTCCGCAACCCGTACGAGCCGTGCGTCGACAGCTTCGGCACGATCTTCATGTCGGACAACGACGACGACGGCAACCAGCAGACGCGCATCTGCTACGTGATGCCCGGCGGCAACTACGGCTACCACCCGCGGGGCCCCGGCCAGACGCACTGGCACGAGGAGCAACCCGGCGTGGTGCCGAAGATCCTCCGCACCTATTTCGGCTCGCCGACCGGCATGTGCGTCTACGAGGGGACTCTGCTGCCCAAGAAGTACTGGGGCCAGGTGCTGCACACCGACGCCGGCCCGCGTCACGTCCGCTGTTACCACATGAAGCCGCAGGGAGCCGGTTACGACGTCGAGCGGCAGGACATCGTCGAGAGCACGGACAACTGGTTCCGCCCGAGCGACATCTGCGTCGCCCCGGACGGCAGCGTCTTTGTCGCGGACTGGTACGACCCGGGCGTCGGCGGCCACGGCATGGGCGACACGACGCGCGGGCGGGTGTACCGGCTGGCGCCGAAGGGGCACAAGTACCAGGTGCCGAAAGT
>DATJGQ010000147.1:0-4155 GCA_035494815.1 Gemmataceae bacterium | reverse complement strand
CGAGGGATTAGAATCTCCTCCCTCGCTCGCGCTTCGGGCTGGTAAGGGCAGGCGTCTATTGGTGGGCACGGGGATCGACTTTTTCCCGCTCAAATACTGCCCAGTGAGCGAGTTCTTCGCCCGCGTCACTTGCGCCGGCGTGCCGGCGGCCGTGATTTCGCCGCCGCGGTCGCCGGCTCCCGGCCCGAAATCCAATAGGTGATCCGCCGCCGCGATCACTTCCCGATCGTGCTCGACCAGGACCATCGTGTTGCCGAGGTCGCGGAGGTTCTTGAGCGCCTGGAGCAGCCGGCGATTGTCGCGCGGGTGCAGGCCGATCGTCGGCTCGTCGAGCACATACAGCACGCCGGTCAAGCCGCTGCCGATCTGACTCGCGAGACGAATCCGCTGGGCTTCGCCGCCAGAGAGCGTCGGCCCGGGCCGCGACAAAGACAGATAATCCAGCCCCACGTCGACCAAGAACTGAAGCCGATTGCGCACCTCGCGCAAGAGTTCGCCGGCCACTTGTTGCTGCGCCTTCGTGAATTTCAACTCCCGGAACAGTCGCAGCGTCTCGCCGATCGGCAGGTCGCCGAGTTGGCCGAGAGTCATTTCGTTGAACCGCACAGCCGCCGCGTCATCTCGCAGTCGCGCGCCCTGACAGGCGGAGCAGGGGACTTCGCTCACGACATGGTCGAGTCGCTGGCGGTAGGTGAAGCTGACCCGCGACGCCTCGTCCACCGCGGGGAAGAGGCCCTTGTACTGGAATTTGACGCCGCCGGGGCCGGCCAGCCACACGTCGCCCGTGCCCTGCATGATCGCACGCTGCTGGAGCGCGTCGAGCTGCTCCAACGGCGTGTCGAGCGAGAAACCGGCGTGCGCCGCGATCGCCTCGGCGAATTCGGTAAACTCGCTTTCGTCCGTGAGCGCCGGCCACGCCGCGATCGCCCCTTGCCGCGTTGTCAAAGTCGCGTCGCGAACGAGCAACGCGGGGTTCGCGCCGCGCTGCATTCCCAGCCCTTCGCACACCGGGCACCAGCCGAGGGGGCTGTTGAACGAATAGTTGTGCGGGTTGAGCGGCTCGAACGACCGCCCACACCGCTCGCAGGTCATGTGCTGGCTGAACCGCTCGACCTGCCATTGCGTTTCCTCCTTCGTCTCGTCCACGTGCGCGATCAGCATCACGCCGCGGCCCAGGGCTAACGCCTGTTCGACGGCATCGGCCACGCGTGTCCGCTGGCCCGACCGTACGATGATGCGATCGACGACGACTTCGACGTGGTGTTTGCGGCGGTGATCGATCGCCGGCGGTTCGTCGAGGCTGTAAGACTTGCCGTTGACGCGAATGCGGGCGTACCCGGCCCGGCGCACCTCGTCCCAGATCGCCTCGTACTTCTCGTTCCCGCGCCGCTCGACCGGGGCGAGCAGGTAGAGCTTCGTCCCCTCCGGCAGGGACAGCACCTTGTCGATGATCTCGTCGGCCGTCTGCGTGCCGACGGGAATCTGGCAGTTCGGGCAGTAAGGTTGGCCGAGCCGGGCGTAGAGGACGCGAAGATAGTCGTAGATTTCGGTCACCGTACCGACCGTCGAGCGCGGGCTCTTGCTCGTCGTCTTCTGCTCGATGGAGATGGCCGGCGAGAGGCCCTCGATGCGATCGACTTTCGGCTTTTGCACCTGGCCGAGAAACTGGCGGGCGTAGCTCGAGAGCGATTCGACGTAGCGCCGCTGGCCTTCGGCGTAGATTGTGTCGATGGCGAGCGTGCTTTTGCCGGAACCGCTCGGACCGCTGCAGACGGTCATGGCGTCGCGGGGCAGTTCGACGTTGATGTGCTTAAGGTTGTGCTCGGCGGCGCCTTCGACGGTGATGTGCGTGATGCGGCCGGTGTCCTTGCGGGGTTTTGTTTCGCCGCGACCCGAGCGCAGCGAGGGGAGCGCTCGCCCCGCGCTCCGCTTCGCGTCGCGGCCAAACACTGGTTTGAGCGCCTGCCCCGTGTACGATCGCTCAGAATCGGCAACCTTTTCCGGCGTCCCCGCGACAACCAGTTTTCCTCCGCCCTCCCCGCCCTCGGGCCCCAAATCGATGACCCAGTCCGCCGTTTTTATCACGTCCAGGTTGTGTTCGATCACAAGGACCGTGTTGCCCGCGTCGGCGAACCCGTGCAGCACCTGCAAGAGTTTCTGGATGTCGTCGAAGTGCAACCCCGTCGTCGGTTCGTCCAAGACGTACAGCGTCTTGCCCGTCGACCGCCGGCACAACTCGCGGGCGAGTTTAATCCGTTGCGCTTCGCCGCCGGAGAGCGTCGGCGACGCCTGGCCGAGCTTGATATAGTCGAGGCCCACGTCGTGCAGCGTCTGCAGCATCGCGCTAATCTTCGGCACGTGCTCGAAATGCTCCAGCGCCTGCTGCACGTCCATTTCCAGGACGTCGTGGATGTTCTTACCGCGGTAACGGACTTGCAGCGTCTCGCGGTTGAAGCGCTTGCCCTCGCAGACCGGGCAGGTGACCCATACGTCGGCGAGGAAGTCCATCTCCAACCGCGTCGAGCCGTTGCCCTCACAGGCTTCACAGCGCCCGCCCGGCCGGTTGAAGCTGAATCGGGACGGCGAGTAGCCGCGAACCTTCGCGTCGGTCACGCCGGCGAACAGGTTGCGGATCTCGTCGAAGACCTTGATGTACGTCGCCGGGTTCGACCGCGGCGTGCGGCCGATCGGCGACTGGTCGATGTCGATGACCTTGTCGATCTGGTCGGCGCCGGTGATGCGGTCGAAATGGGTCGCGGCTTCCTGCTCGTCCACATCGACCGCGGTCTCCTCTTCGTCCTCTTCAACGACCTGGCCATTTTTTTTGAGTTGGTCGCGAAGGGCGGTCAGAAGGATGTCGTTGACGAGCGAACTCTTTCCCGAGCCGCTGACGCCGGTCACGCACACAAACTTGCCGAGCGGGATGTCGACCGTCAGGTTTTTCAGGTTGTGGTGGCGGGCGCCCGCGATGGTGAGTTTCTTGCCGTTGCCGGCTCGCCGCTCGGCGGGGATCGCGATCGTCATACGGCCGGACAGGTATTGCCCCGTCAGGCTTTTCTGATTCGCGAGGATGTCGTCGATGGTGCCCGCGGTCACGACTTCGCCGCCGCGGACGCCGGGGCCCGGCCCGAAATCGACGATGTAGTCGGCGGCCCGCATCGTCTCCTCGTCATGCTCGACCACGAGGACGGTATTGCCCATGTCACGGAGCCGTTCGAGGCTGTGCAGCAGCCGATCGTTGTCGCGCGGGTGCAAGCCGATCGAAGGTTCGTCGAGGATGTAGAGCACGCCCACCAGCCCGCAGCCGATTTGGCCGGCCAGTCGAATGCGCTGGGTTTCGCCGCCGGAGAGCGTCGGGGCCGGGCGATCAAGAGCGAGGTAATGCAGGCCCACATTCAGCAGAAACGTAAGCCGACCGCGTATTTCTTTCAGCAGTTCGGCCGCGATCGTCCGCTGCACCGGCTCGAGACCTCTCTCCAGACCGCTCCCTTCGGCGAACCACCCGGCGACGTCGCCGATCGGCATCGCGCACAATTCGACGAGCGTCTTTCCGGCGACCCGCACGGCCCGGGCCTGCGGATTGAGGCGTGTCCCCTGGCAGGCGGGGCAGCGCATCGACCGCATGTACTTTTCGAGTTGCAGCCGTCGCGGCCCGGCGGCGGTCTTCTTGAAGCTGCTCAGCAGTTGCGGGATGATCCCCTCCCATTTTCCGCCGTGCTTCCAGACGCCGTGTCGCTGCTTCCAGACGTAGGTGATGTGACGGTCGCCGCCGCCATAGAGAAGGACCTTTTGGTGCTCCGTCGGCAAGTCCTTCCACGCCGCCTTGACGTCGATTCCGAACGCCTCGGCGACGCCTTCGTAGATGTGCTTCCGCCAGCGGCCCATCCAGGTCATCGGTCCGACGATCGGAATCGCCCCTTTCGCAAAGCTGATCGTCGGGTCGGGGATGAGCAGGTTGGGGTCGAACGAGTGGAGGGTGCCGAGGCCGTCGCACTCGGGGCACATGCCCTGCGGGCTGTTGAAGCTGAATAGCTGTGGAGTCGGCTCCTGGTACGAGCGGTTGCAGTGGAGGCAGGCGTAGTGGGCGGAGAGGAGTATGTCCCCTTGGCCAGGCGAGCCGGGAGCGTGAGCGGCCGGAGGTTGAGACGTCTCAAC
>DATJGQ010000146.1:0-2430 GCA_035494815.1 Gemmataceae bacterium | reverse complement strand
CGTCGTCCGGACTGGAGGCGAACACAACGGTGAACGGCCCGTCCGGGGCCGGGGTCGGCCGAAAACGGTCCAGGTCCACGGGCGGGAAGATCAATCGAATTCGGTCGCGCGAGACGCCATGCCGCTCCAACTCGTCGCGACCGGCCGGATATTCGACGGCGAACTGCTCGACGCGTTGGAGCAGGGCTGCATCGGCCGGCCGGTCGGTCGCCACCACAGTCATCACGGTGGGCCGCCGTCGGTCGCCGCGGAGGTAAAACCAGTCGGCCGCCGTTCCGACAATGTGGTTCAGCTGGAAGAGCGGCTCGAGCACCCGTGTGACGGCGCGGAAGACGAAGTGGAGTCGCGGGTTCAAGGCGAAGCCGCGCTCCCGCGACAGCAACAGCCACCGGTTCGGGTGCAGGCCCCAGACCGTGCTTCCGGGAAAGTGCCGGCGGAGCAGCGCGACCTCCGCCGCGATCGCCTCCATCCGCGGCTCGAACGCGTTGGTCCAGTACGCTACGCGCGGCGGCACGTGACGATCCATTCCAGCCCGTCGCGAAACGGCAGCCGCTCCAAGCCGCGGATGACCAGGCGATTGAGCCAGTTCGCCCGCGGCCCGAGCAGGATTTGGCTGCGCTGCTGCCAGCCGAAGCATTTCTGCACCGGCTCGAGCCGGACGACGTCGAATCCCGCGTCAGCCAGCTCGGCGCGAAGCCGGTCCGGCGTGTAGAGTTCGTCGTAGATCGGATATTCCGCCGGGTCTCGACGGCGGAGCGGCCCGGAGACGCGCTCGTTCACGGCGTCCATGACGAAGTGCCCGCCCGGCTTGAGGACTCGGCGGATGCCGTCGTACAGCCGGCGGCGGTCGGCCAAGTGGAAGTGCCGCACGAACCGGAAACTATAGGCGAAGTCGAACTCGCCGGCGGCGAAGGGCAGGTCAAAGGCGTTGCCGCGGACCCATTGGACGTGGTCGCCGCAGGCGGCCCGCCCCTCGGCGATCATGCCCTCGTTGTATTCGAGGCAGACGAGCGCGCCAACCGGCCGGACGTCCCGGGTGATTCGCCCCGGCCCTGGGGCGATCTCCAGGACGGACTGCGGCCTGACACGGTCGATCAACCCCTGCACCGATCGCACCTGCTTGTCGTGAAGCAAGCCGTGGAGCGGGGCCATGAACCGATCCCGGACGTACCGCGCGGCCGTATCGCCGCCCCGGTAGGCCGATTGGATTTCACATTCCGTAGCCAACGACATGAACGCGACCTCAGTGACTAGGCTTCCCGACCGGCGATCAGCTCCCGGCCTTTGATTCGCCGTCCGCAATCATCGTGTCGCCGTGTCGGACGCGGCGAACGAGCCGTTTCAACCCGGACTCCGGCATTCGGTCGTAGACGGCGTGGGCCAACCGCCGGGCGTGGCGGCGGACGGCGTAGACCCGCGCCGTCGCACCCAGTTTCCAGCCCATCCGGCCCACGAAGTCCTTGGCCGTCAGCGAGTCGTCGGTCTGGTAAGCCCCGTGGTAGCCGATGTTCTGCACGTAGCTCGGCTTCAGGCAAATCACCGGGAAGCCGAGCGCGATCATCCGGTCCGTGTACTCGGTGTCGTAAGCCACGCCGACGTCCCGGAACGGCCCGACCGCCTCGTACACTTCTCGCGGAACGAGCCAGTTCAGGGCCATCTGCCGTGGCTTTACGAGAACCTCACTAGTCGGGAGGCGGACCGAGCGCGAGCTGGGCCGGGCTGGGACGTTCAGCGCCGTGAACACCCCCCGGAGACCGACGGCCTTGGCCTCTTCGTACACCCGGATGAGCCGCTGCAGCCAGCCGGGGTGATAGACGACGTCGTCGTCGCACAGCACGATGTAGGGGGCCTCGGGAAACTTCTCGAACAAGAGCGGAACGTTGTACGCGTGGCCCTCGTTAGGCCCCATCTGCCGCGGGTTAGTCCATACCTCGACGTTGGCGTGTTCGGCCGCCAACCCGGTGACAAACGGTTGCAACCGTGGATCCGTACTGCGGTCGTCGATCAGGATCACGCGGGCGTTGGCGGGCAAGTCGCTCGCTAGCAGACTCGGCAGGCTGTGGCTGATATATCGAAAGTCGTGGCGGCCCGTCCCGGCCCAGACTTTGATCATAATGGGGAACGGCATGAAACTCTCTCACACCAGATTGATAGCCAACCGAAGGGACTTGGCCGAGCAGAGCGAATTATACAGCGGGATGATTTTCTCTCGGACGTGCTTCCGCATGGACTCCGGCTGGCGAATACCTCGCCCGAGACGAGGGAGCAGTTCTGGTTCGCTCACACAACGTCGGATGACCCGCCGCAGGTCCGCCGCATCTCCGGCGCGGAAATGCAGCCCGTCCATCCCATCGCTGACGAGCTCGGCCATTCCCCCCACGTCGGAACAGATTACCGGCACCCCCGCCTGAAACGCCTCGTGGATGACCA
>DATJGQ010000145.1:0-3286 GCA_035494815.1 Gemmataceae bacterium | reverse complement strand
AACATCGCGCCGTTCCAGATCAGGATCTTGCCCTCGACGTTTCGCGTATCGGCGCCGTCCTTCGGTCGAGTGTTGAGCTTCCACGCCGACGCGGTGTGGCCGTCCCAAATCCCGAGCACGAACGCGTCCGGGGCCATCCGCTGATCTGCCGGGCCGCGCGTCTGCACCGACGCCGGGTTCGGCTTGAACGGCAGGTCGATGGGCTTGAACTGGGGCCCCATCTGATAGGCGAGGGCGGTCGGGTACTGCTTGAGCCACGGGCCCCAGTCGGTGACGACCGTCGGAATCGTTTTGAGCCGCGTCCCCTTACGCGGCCCGTCGAACGCTAGCCCGGAGAGGCACGAGCACAGCGTCCCGTCGGCGTGTTTCATGACCATGATCCCGTTCCGCCAGCCATGGAAGCGGAAGTCCGACGACGGCTCGAACCCGCGGGCGTAACCGGCGTCGGGGTCGTAGACGAAGACGCCGTGCGTGTCACTGATGACGCGGTGCGGGTTCAGGAAGAACCGCAGGGGGATGGCCCCGCCGTCGTGCGGGCCGCGAGTCCAGGCCAGGATGCGGTCGTAGTCGGTCAGGTCCGACCGCCGCTTCGCCTCGTCCATGCATTGCGAGCACGCCGGATTGACGAGCGTCGGAAATGCGTCGGGCTTGGAGACGAGCACCGCGTCAACGGCCCAGGCGCTCGCCGCGATCAAGCATGCGGCGAGGCCGGCCAGAAAGAGGGGTCGCATGGGTACCTCCGTGTACTCGGATGTGGGCCGGGACGTCCGCCCAGCGTTATACTGGACAACCGCGGCGGCGCGGAGGGCAGTCCGCGCGAGCATGAATCTCGGAGCGCACTCAATGTTCCGGCGGACCATTCTGATCTTGACAATTCTGGCCGCCGGCTGCGGGTCGCCGGGACCGCGGGTCGTCCTTTACTGCGCACAGGACCGGGAATTCGCGGAAGGGATCCTCAGCGACTTTAACCGGCGAAGCGGCATCATGGTGGCCGCCAAATTCGACACGGAGGCGACCAAGTCCGTCAGCCTGGCGACGGAGTTAACCCTCGAAGCGACTCGGCCGCGGTGCGACGTGCACTGGAACAACGAGATCATCGGCACCATCCGGCTGCAGCGCCAGGGTATCTACACCCCCTATCAGAGTCCGTCTGCTGCCCCATACCCGGATTGGGCGAAGACGGCCGACGGCACCTGGACCGCCTTCGCCGGCCGGGCCCGCGTCCTGATCGTCAATACGAACCTCGTTCCCGAAGCCGAACGGCCCAAGAGCCTCCTCGACTTGATCGAACCGAAATGGAAGGGCAAGCTCGCGATGGCGAAGCCGCAATTCGGCACGACGGCGACACAGGCCGCGGCTCTGTTCGACGTCCTCGGCCCGGAAGTCGCTCAAGAGTTCTACCGGGGGCTCAAGGCGAACGGCATCCACATCGCCGCCGGGAACAAACCGGTGGCCGAGGGCGTCGGCGCCGGCCAGTTCGCCGTCGGGCTCACGGACACCGACGATGCATTCGGCGAGATCGAGGCCCATCACCCCGTTGCCATCATCTATCCCGACAACGACGGGCCCTTTAAGCATCCGAAACTGGGCACGCTTTTGATCCCGAACACGGTCGCGGTGATCAAGGGATGCCCGAACCCTGACGGCGCCAAGAAACTGGTCGATTACCTGCTGAGCCCCGAAGTCGAAACGAAACTCGCGATGGGCGAGAGTCACCAGATCCCGCTAAACCCCAAGGTGACGGTCGAAAAAGTGCCGACGCAGTTCATGCCGCCGGCCAAGTTGAAGACGATGCAGGTCGACTGGCAAAAGGCGACGGACCGGTGGGACGAGTCGCAGCGGTTTTTGGTCGACCTGTTTGGGAGATAACTTGGACGCCGCGACCCGAGTCTCCGAGGGGAGCGCTGGCAAGCGCCGCAACGCTTTTCATCCTGTGTAACAATGGCAGGCGGGCGGACGAATGGCGGGCGAGGGCCGCGCTCACGGGTCGTCTTTGTCGTCGATGACAACGGCGGCCGGATCGATCCCCAATCGCTCCATGAGTTCTTTGTCCATGCGTTCGCGAGTGGCTTCATGATGTCGGCGGTGTGCATCTGCCCGGTGGTAATGCCGCCAGAACGTCCGGGTGCTGGCCGCACCGATCCCGAGCGACACCGCGAGCGTCGCCACGGCGACGTGCTTGAACACCTTGAGCTTTTGCTTTTCCAGCACGAACTGCGCGCCGCAGTCCAGACAATGCCCGAGCTGGCCCCACTCCTCGGAGAGATATTCTTTTTTCTTCCCGCATTTCGGGCAAGAGCACGAAAAGATCATGGTCGATTCCCCAATCCGCCGTCCCCGTGAGGGCGGCCAGTTTTGGGAAATCTAGCTCATTTTTTCAGCGCAAAGGCAAGTGCCGAACGGCTTTTCCGGCCGAAAAAACCGGAACTGGTGGTTCATGGCAGAGCTTAATCGACGGACGGCCTCGCGAGTGGATTCTCCGCGAACATCCACTCTCGAATCGGTCGACCTTCGACGAGATGCTCCTGCACGAATCGCGGGATGCGATCGGCGGTCATGCCGTGATACCACGTTCCTTCGGGATAAACGAGCAGAATCGGCCCTCCGGTGCAGACGCGGAGGCACTGCACTTTCGTTCGGTAGCACTCGTTCGGGCCGCGGCTCAGAGTCAGGCCCTTGTCTTTGAGGAGTGTCTTCAGGGCGTTCCACGATGCGAGTCCCGTTTCCGACGTGCAGCAGTCGGGGCCGATACAGAGGAAGACGTGCCGGCGAAAATGTCCGATGCCGAGCTTCTCGGCGATCTCGCCCAGGTTCTGCGTGCCGAACTTACTCATGACTGCCTAGACCGCATTGTCCGCGGGCGTGTCGTCGGTGGCCCACTCGTCGGCGGGGTCGAACTGCGGCATTGCGACGACCAGCACCTTCATTTTGCCGACCGCCCGGTGTCGCGTGAACGGCGGGATGTAGACACTCATGCCCGCGTGCACGGGGACGCGCTCCCCGTCGAGTTCCATCGCCGCACCGAGTTCGCATTCGAGGACGTAATAGATTTCCGTCAGACGTTTGTGGAAGTGCGTCTTCGCGTCCACCGAGATGTCCACGCGGTGCAGACTCGCCCGGCCCTCGGGCACGTCGAGGAAAGCTCGTCGCGACCAGCCGCACGGGCAGGCGACCGCGGGGATCGTCGCCAGGTCGGCGACGGTGTAGCGCGAAGTGGCAACGGTGGACATCGGACGCCTCAAGTTTGCGGCGGTTCGTCGATCAGTTTTTCGGCGATGGCCTCGGG
>DATJGQ010000144.1:0-3176 GCA_035494815.1 Gemmataceae bacterium | reverse complement strand
CATTGGTGGTGCATTCGTCATTTTGCACTTCCCCTTCCCCCATTGCGGGCTGAGGGTTAGAATCGCCCGTCACGGATGATTCGGCGGGAGACGCACGATGCGCAAGCTGGTGTTGGCGGCGATCGGAATCCTGGCCCTCGCGTCGGCCGCGGCGCCGCAACAGGTGGTCACCGGCTGGGCGGGTAAGCTGTTCGGCGCCGCCGCTCCGGATCACAAAGTCCCGGCCGGCCATGACTTCGGCTTCGTGCCCAAGGGCGCCCAGCTCAAGCACAGCTTCCCGCTGACCAACATCTACGCCGTCCCGCTGCAAATCGTCACCAGCGTCTCCTGCGGCTGCGTCACCGTTGCGCCGAACCCGCAGATTCTCCAGCCCCGCGAATCGGGCGCGCTCGAATTGAACATGGACACCCTCAAGTGGTCCTACGGCCACAAACAGGTGTCCGTGTATGTCACGGTGATGAACGCCCAGTATTCGTCGACGACCACGCTGGTCATTACCGCGAACAGCCGGGCCGACATCACGCTCGACCCGGGGGTCGCGCCGTTCGGGGTGGTCCCGAAAGGTCAGCAGGTGACGCGCGACGTGATCGTACGTTACGCGGGGCAATTGCCGTTCCAGATCACGGGCGTGGCGCCGGGAGATAGCGCGCCGTTCACGGCGGCGGTCAAGGAGATGTACCGGCAGCCCGGGCGGGTCGAATACCGCGTCAGCCTGACCCTCAAACCCGACGCGCCGCCCGGCCCGCTCAAAGGCGACCTGCATTTGACGACCACCGACCCGGCCACTCCATTGCTTCCGATCCCGTACGACGCATTGGTGCAAGCGGCGCTGACGGCGTCACCGGAGGTCACCCGATTCGGCACCATAAGGGCGGGCGAGCCGGCCGTGCGGAAGCTGATCGTCCGCAGCAACGGACGGCCGATCCGAATTCTGGGCGTGGACGGGCAGGACGCCAGCCTGGTCGTCGAATTTCGTCCGGAACCCAATGCGGTGCAAATCCTGACGCTCAAACTGCAGCCGTCGCAGCCGGGCCCCTTCCAACGGACACTGACGATCAAGACCGACCTGGACGGCGCTACCGTCAACGCCCGCGTGGAAGCGATGGTGCAATAAAATGACGAATGCACCACCAATGCCCCACCAATGACGAAGGAATGACGAAATTCGAATACCCAATGCCGAAAACGCGTTCGAGCGCTGATCGTTCGACATTCGTCATTTGGTCATTCGACATTCCTTCGTCATTGGTTGGGCATTCGTCATTCGTCATTGGTCGGACGGCAGCGCATTTGCAGCGATCCCTACGATAAAGGGAGTCGCCCGCTACCGCCGCGAGTCCGCACCTCATGTCCGTCTCCGCCGCAGGCACCAATCGGCTCGGCAACGAGTCCAGTCTGTATCTTCGCCAGCACGCCCAAAACCCGGTGGACTGGTACCCGTGGGGGCCGGAAGCGCTCGGCCGCGCCCGCGAACTCGACCGGCCGATCTTCCTGTCGATCGGCTACTCGGCCTGCCACTGGTGCCACGTCATGGAGCACGAATCGTTCGAGGACGCCGAGACGGCGAAGATCCTCAACGAGCACTTCGTCCCCATCAAGGTCGACCGCGAGGAACGGCCCGACCTCGACGCGATCTACATGAACGCGGTGCAGATGCTCAACCAGGGCCAGGGCGGCTGGCCGATGTCGGTGTGGCTGACGCCCGAGTTACGGCCGTTCTACGCCGGCACCTACTACCCGCCGCGCGACATGTACGGCCGGCCGAGCTTCCGGCGCGTGCTGCTGGCGCTGGTCGAAGCGTGGCGGGATCGGCGCGACGAAATCACACAAGCGGCCGGACACATCACGGACCATCTACAGAAGACGGGCGAACTGCCGGTGTCTGCCGGGCAATTTACCGAAGAGCTTTTCCGCCGAGCGGTAGGCGGTTTGAAGCGGGCGCATGACCCGGTGCACGGCGGTTTCGGCCACGCCCCCAAGTTTCCGCACGCGCTCGACCTGCGGGTGCTCCTCCGCGCGTGGAAGCGGTTCGGCGATGAAGACGCCCTCGCCGTCGCCCGATTGACGCTCGACAAAATGGCCCGCGGCGGCATCTACGACCACCTCGGCGGCGGCTTCCACCGCTACAGCGTCGACGAGCGCTGGCTGGTCCCGCACTTCGAGAAGATGCTCTACGACAACGCGCTACTGAGCGTCGCGTATCTCGAAGCGTTCCAGGCGACCGGCGAGTCGTTCTACCGCCAAGTCGTCGAAGAGACGCTCGATTACGTCTTGCGGGAAATGACAGACGCGAGCGGCGCTTTCTATAGCACGCAGGACGCGGACAGCGAAGGCGAGGAGGGCAAGTTTTACGTCTGGTCCGAGCAGGAGATCGAGGCGGTCTTGGGCAAAGAGCTTTCGGACGTATTCAACTACGTCTACGGCGTGAGTCGGCCGGGGAACTGGGAAGGTCACAACATTCTCAACCGCGCCAAGACCGACGAGCAGGACGCGCGGCTGCTCAAGACCGGCGTCGAAGACTTGCGCGTGAAGCTCGGCGAGGCGAAGAAAAAACTCTACGCCGTGCGGTCGCGGCGGGTCTGGCCGGGGCGGGACGAGAAGTTCCTGACCGCGTGGAACGGGATGCTGATCGTCGCCTTTGCGAAGGCCGGGGCGGTGCTCGAACGTGAGGATTACACGCGGGCGGCCGAGAGGGCCGGCGAGTTCATCCTCAAAACGATGCGCGGCCAGGACGGCCGGCTGTTTCGCACCGCCGGGGCCGGCACGCCGCCGAAGCTCAACGCGTACCTGGAGGACTACGCCTTCGCCATCGACGCGATGGCCGCGTTATATGAGGCGACGTTCGCGGTGCGCTGGCTCCGTGCCGCCGAGGAACTGGCCGGCGTGATGGTCGAGCAGTTCGCCGACACGAACGACGGCTTCTTCACGACCGGCGCCGACCACGAGCTGCTGCTTGTGCGAATGAAGGACCAGCACGACGGCTCGACGCCGTCCGGCAACTCGGTGGCGATCACCGCTCTGCTGCAATTGGCGAAGTTGACGGGCACTGACCGTTGGCGCCAGACGGCCGAACGGGCGATGACTGCGATGGCTGGTGTCATGGAACAGCACCCTTTGGCGGCGGGGCAGCTATTTGTCGCGCTCGACTATTGGCTCGGGCCGGTGGAAGAAATCGC
>DATJGQ010000143.1:0-5303 GCA_035494815.1 Gemmataceae bacterium | reverse complement strand
CTCAGCGCCATCCTCGACTACATGGACCAGCTCAAGCAGGTGAATACCGACGGCATCGAGCCGTTGGCCCACCCGCTCAAAGTGCATAACGTCTTCCGCGACGACACGCCGGCCCCGTCCCTGCCGGTGGACGAAGCGCTCGCCAACGCCCCCGACCGCCACGGCGACTTCTTCGGCGTGCCGGCGGTATTGGATTAACAGTGACTGTGCGATCCTCACCAGCCCGAAGCGCCAGCGAGGGGTCGGACGGTCGTCGCTCGCTGGCGCGTCGGGCTGGTCGGTTATGATCGAGAAGACCGCCGCCGAAATGCTCGCCGCCGAGGCCGAAGGCCAATCCGCCGAAGCGATCACCGGCGCGTTTCTCGCGGCGATTAAGGAACGAGATTCAAGGACGAAAGCGTTTCTCCACGTCGATGAATCGTCGGCACTCACCCAGGCGCGCGCGGTCGATGCCAAGCGCAAGTCCGCCCAACCACTCGGCAAGCTCGCCGGCGTGCCGGTCGCCGTCAAGGACGTCCTCTGCACGAAGGGGGTGCCGACGACTTGCGGCAGTAAGATGCTTGAGCGCTTCGTGCCGCCTTACGACGCGCACGTCATTACCGCCCTAAAATCGGCCGACGCCGTCCTGATCGGCAAAACAAACATGGACGAGTTCGCGATGGGCTCGTCCACCGAAAACAGTGCCTACCAAGTCACGCGCAACCCCTGGAACCTCGATCGCACCCCCGGCGGTTCGTCGGGCGGGAGCGCCGCGGCGGTCGCGGCGTGCGAGGCGCCGCTCGCATTGGGCAGCGATACGGGCGGTTCCGTTCGGCAGCCGGCGTCATTTTGCGGCGTTGTCGGCATGAAACCGACTTACGGTCGCGTGTCCCGCTTCGGGCTCGTCGCCTTCGCGAGTTCGCTCGACCAGGTCGGCCCGTTCGCCCACGATCTCGCCGACTCTGCCCGGCTCCTGGAAGTCATCGCCGGCCACGACGCCCGCGACAGTACGAGCGTGGACCTGCCGGTGCCGTCGTACACCCGGTCGCTCGAGACACCCGTCAAGCCGCTGACGATCGGCGTGCCGCGCGAGTATTTCGGCGCCGGACTCGACGCCGAAGTGGATTCCGCGATTCGCGCCGCGCTCAAAGAGTACGAGAAGCAAGGCGCGACGATCAAAGAAGTGTCGCTGCCGAACAGCCCGTACGCGATCGCCGTGTACTACATCGTCGCGACGGCGGAGGCGTCGGGTAACCTCGCCCGCTACGACGGCGTGCACTACGGCCACCGCGCCGCGAAATACGACGGCCTGATCGAGATGTACTCGAAGACCCGCGGCGAAGGCTTCGGCAAGGAGGTCCAACGGCGGATCATGCTGGGCACTTACGCCCTCTCCAGCGGCTACAAGGACGCCTACTATCTCAAGGCGCTCAAGGTCCGCCGACTCATCAAAAACGATTTCGACGCCGTGTTCGCCGCCTGCGACGTGATCATGGGCCCGACCGCACCGACGGCCGCGTTCAAAATTGGCGAGAAGATCGACGACCCGCTCGCGATGTACCTGATGGACGTCTACACGATCTCGGCGAATCTGGCCGGCATCCCGGGGGTGAGCATCCCGTGCGGCTTCACGAAAGGCGGCCTGCCGATCGGCCTGCAAATCCTGGCCGCACCGTTCGAGGAAGAGAAACTGCTTCGTGTCGCCCGCATGTATGAACGAGCCACGGATTGGCACACCAAGCGGGCGAAGGTTTAGAAATCCGGCGGATCATGGTATCGTGGTGCCCATGCGAATCCCAATTGCAGCGCTCACCGCCTTGATGCTGGCCGGCCCGGTCGTTCAGGCCGGCACGTCAAATAGTCTGCTCGACGTGTCGCCGGACGGGAATCGGCTGCTCGTCGCAAACACCGACAACGGCACGGTCAGGGTCGTGGACACGGCCGATCGGAAGTCCGTTCGTGAAATCGCGGTCGGCCGGCAGCCTGAGGGCGTCTCGTGGATCGGCGCCGGCCCGCTCGCCGCCGTCACACTCTACTTCGAAGACAAGGTCGCGCTGATCGACGCCGACGCCGGCACGGTCGTGGCGACAATTCCGGTCCCGGCCGACCCGTACGGCGTGGTCGCCAGCCCGGACGGCCGGCGGGTCTGGGTCACGCACGATCACCCGGCGTGCGTGAGCGAAATTGATCCGGCGGCGCGGACGGTTGTCCGCACAATGGCAGTCGGCCCGAACGCCCGCGGGATCGCGCTCGCGGCCGACGGCGAATCGCTGTTTGTCACGGAATTCCTGAGCACGAAACTGCATCGGCTTGATCTGGTGAGCGGCCGCGTGACTCACACCTGGGCGGGCCACGAAACCGATAACCTGTGTCGAAATGTGGTCCTGCACCCGCAACGGCCCAAGGCGTACCTGCCGCACATCCGCTCGCGGACACACCTCTTCACCGCCCGCGGGTCGATCTTCCCACAGCTGTCGGTGTGCGATCTGCCGGCGCTCCCGCTCCCTCACGGTCGCGGCTCTGAAGAGTCGGCGCCGAAACGGACTTCGTTCGCGCTGGACACCTTCAACGGCGTTTACGTTGTCGCGAGCCCCTGGGAAGCGGCCGTCTCCCCCGACGGCAAAAAGCTCTACACGATCTACGCGGCCACGAACGACATGAACGTGTCCGATTTGGTGGACGACGACTTCCGCGAGCTGGAGCGCTCCGGACGCGCGGCCCGCACCGGCAAGAATCCGCGGGCGGTCCGGGTGCACCCGGCGGGGAAAGAGGTCTACGTGTACAACGCCGTCGACTACTCCATCGGCGTACTTGACGCGAAGACGCTCAACTCACTCGCCACGATCAAGGTCTGCGACCTGCCACACACGCCCGCATGGGTCCGCGGCAAGGAACTCTTTCACACGGCCAACCCGCCGATGACGCGGGCCCGCTGGATCGCCTGTGCTTCGTGCCACCCCGACGGCCACAGCGACGGCCGCGTCTGGCAGACCGGCGACGGCCCGCGGAAGACGCCGCATCTCTTTGGCCTCGCCCACACGCACCCCCTGCACTGGTCCGCCGACCGCGACGAAGTGCAGGACTTCGAGTACACGATCCGCAGCAAGCTGATGGGGGGCCCCGGCCTGATGCGCGGCTCACTCGACTCGGACGCTCTCAAAGAAACCCTTGCCGGCCGATCTTCCGATCTGGATGCGCTCGCAGTTTACACGAATTCGTTCGATTTCCGACTGTCCCCCTACGCTGCGGCGCCGGGAAGGCTGACGCCCGCCGCGGACCGTGGTAAGGCCGTCTTCTTTAGCGCAGCGACGAAGTGCGCGACCTGCCATTCCGGGCCGTACTTCACCGACAGCCGGCTGGAAAAGCCGTACAACTTGCACGACGTCGGCACCGGTGACGGTCCGGGAGAAGCGCTCGGCCCGAAATTCGACACGCCGACGCTGCTCGGCGTCTACCGGATGGAGCCGTTTCTCCATGACGGCCGGGCGAAGACCCTCCGCGACGTGCTCACCACGCAGAACCGCGGCGACAAGCACGGCTCGACCAGCCAGCTCTCCGCGAGCGAGATCGACGACCTCGTGGCCTTCCTCAAGTCGCTGCCGTACGAGCCGCCGCCCGCCGAAACGCCGAACACCGTTCCACACCGGTTGAAAAAATGAGAAATGGCAAAGCAGGGAGTTTTCACCCTTCCCGCGCTCATTACGATCGGGTAGGTATAGTAGTCTCAGTTTTTGCACTAGTCCCTTGCGTTTAAAAGGAGCAATGTGCATGAGGAAGCTTTGGATCCTGACGGCCGGGGCGCTGCTGGTCAGCAGTGCGATGGCCGCCGATGCGGTGAAGTCCGGGCCGCAGCCCGGCGACTACATCGACCCATTTCACCCGCTCAACGTGACCGGAAAGTTCGCGGGTGAAAAGCAGTGCCTGGTCTGAGCCAACGGCAATAATCCGGTCGCTATGGTCTTCGCAAAGGAGACCAGCGACGGCTTGACCAGTCTGGTCAAGAAGCTTGACAAGGCCACCGCCGCCAACAAGTCCTGCAGCGCGGCCAGCTTCGTCGTTTACATGTCCGACGACAAAGACCTCGAAGCAAAGCTCAAGAAGCTCGCCGAAAAAGAGCATCTCGACAACACAGTTCTGACGATTGACAATGCGGGCGGTCCGAAGAACATGAAGATTTCCAAGGACGCGGACGTTACGGTCGTCGTTTACCTGAAGAAGGAAGCGAAGGCCAATTTCGCGTTCAAGAAGGGCGAACTGACCTCGGCCCAGGTGGACAAGATCATCGCCGAGTTCGGCAAGATCGCCACCGAAAGCAAGAAGTGATCCCTGACCGGGATTCCACGCACGCCGCCGGGGCCACACCACCCCGGCGGCTTTTTTATTTCCCAACCACCGGCCCGTACAACTCCGGCCGGCGATCCTTCACGCGATCCACCTCGTACTCGCCCGGGATGTTGACGATCTTCTTCTGCCGCGCTCGCGCCGGGTCGATCTCGGCGTAGAGGATCGTCTCCTCGGCCGACTCGCTGGCGGCGATCAGGTCTCCGGACACGTCGGCGATGCGGCTCAGGCCGATGAAGCGAAAGCCGCGCTCCGTGCCGACGCGGTTGACGGCGGCGTAGTAGACGCGGTTCTCCATAGCCCGCGCCTGGATCAGGATGCGTGCGGTCCGCTCCGCTTCCGGCGGCCAGTTGGTCGGCAGCACGATCAGGTCGGCCCCGTGCAACATGAGCGCCCGGCTCGCTTCGGGGAAGCTGGCGTCGTAGCAGATCGTCATGCCGACTCTGAGCCCGCCGATGTCGTGGACCGCGAAGGGCCGGTCGCCGCGGTCGGTGAAACGATCAACGCCAAGGCAGGGCAGGTGCGCCTTGCGGTAGGTGCCGACGAGCCCGTCCGGGCCGACGAGCGCGGCCGAATTGTAGAGCTTCTTCGACGCGTCGTCGCGTTCGAGCAGGCCGACGACCGCCCAGACGCCGAGTTCACGGCAATCGGCGGCGAGTGTCTCCGTTGACGGCCCGGGCAGCGGCTCGGCGACTTCCCAGGCTTCCACCTTCGACCCGAAGCAATAGCCGGGCAGAGCGCACTCTGGAAAAATCACGAGCCTCGCCCCGCGGCGCGCGGCTTCGCGAAGCTTCGAGCGCATCGTCAAGAGGTTGTGCACAGGGTCGGCGAAGCGGCAGTCCGTCTGCACGCCGGCGATGGTCCAGTTAGGCATGGGTGAGATTATCGGGCGCCGGAAAGTGCAAGACAAGGCGAGCGGGGTCGCGAAAGCGCCCCGAGGGCCCACTAACGCTCGAGCGCTAGTGGGCCCTCGGGGCGCTTAC
>DATJGQ010000142.1:0-2143 GCA_035494815.1 Gemmataceae bacterium | reverse complement strand
AACTGGAACAAGAGTTGAAAGAGATTGCCGAGAGCGAGATGTGGCAGGCAGGCAAGGTTGTCCGGGGGTTGCGTCCGGAGAACTACCTTAAGCCGGCCGCCAAGTGATTTTTTTGCGATTTTTTTCCCGACGGGCCGGCTGAAACGATTCAGCCGGCCCGTTTTTTCTGACTTTTCAATCGGAGTGGAAGGCAACGTAAACTATTACACATTGGTGAGTTAAATCCCAATCTGACCGTTCTGTTCGGTCGTCTGTCGCCGTAACTCGGTAATGAGAAATGGCCGACGTCGGAATGGCATCGATGGCACGGAAGTTTTCGCAATCATGGATGCGTTTGCTGCTTCCATCCCGTCGGGCGGCTGCGTATATTGGTCGTGCCTACCCCGGCAGCCCTCGATTTGGGGCCTGTCAGACTGGGTAGTTTGAGCCGATCGGACCGGTTTTTTCCGCACATACCAGTTGGTCCGTTCATCCGTCCACCGGAAGGACTCAGTGGGCCTGTGCCGTCACGCCACCGAGGAGGTCCCGTCATGCTCCCCGCCGACTTCGTCCACGAGCTTCGCACGTCGTGGCTGCCGAACGTCAGCGACGCCGGCCTGGAGCGCGTCATCGACCTGCTCGAGAAGGGCAGCCCGCTGTTGGTGTCGGGGCGGTTTACGGGGGCGGCCGCGATGGGCTGTTTGGCGACGCACATCGGCTGGCACGACACGGCAGTCGGTCATCGCAGCGACGACGCGGGCATCCTCTGGCTGACGCGTGTCGCCCGCTTGAATCCGGCGACGTCGCACGTCATTCGCGAGTGGGACCGACACGGGCCGCAAGAGTGGACGTTCCGGGCCGACGTACTCGCGCTCTTGCGCGAGGAGCAGACTCGACGCTCCGCGCGGCTGGTGGCCCCACGCGCCGTCGTCCCGGTCTAGCAGTTCACCATCCTGCCATGCTCGAGCGCCGGCTTGAACCTGAGGTGATGGACACCCCGGGCGAAGCCCGCGACTACGACGCCATGGACCATGCCGCGGTGAACCGCGCGTTCGTGGCCGACTTCGTCGAACACTGGCGGGGCGAGACGCCGATCCTCGATCTCGGCACCGGCACGGCGCTCATTCCCATCGAGTTTTACAAAAACGCGTCGAAGTCCACCCGGGTGGTCGGCGTGGACCTGGCGGCCGCGATGCTCGACGCGGGCCGTCGGAACGTCGCCGCGGCGGGGGCCGAGCGGATGATCGAACTCCGCCAGGCCGACGCGAAGGCGCTCCCGTTTAAAGACCGCGAGTTTGGCGCCGTCATGTCGAACAGCATCGTCCACCACATTCCCGACCCGCGGCCGGTCCTTCAGGAAGCCGTCCGCGTGACACGCCCCGGCGGGCTGCTTTTCTTCCGCGACCTGATGAGGCCGCCGGACGACGCCACGCTCAATCGACTGGTCGATCTTTACGCGGCGGGCGCTAACGACCACCAGCGGAAGCTATTCGCCGACTCGTTACACGCGGCGCTGACGGTCGACGAGGCCCACGCCCTCGTCGCAGACCTCGGGTGTGAGCCGCCGATCGTCCGGGCCACCTCCGACCGGCACTGGACCTGGGTGGCCCGGAAGCCGGCCGAGTCGCGGACCTGACATGCTCACCGCCTTCGAGCGCATCGGCCGGTACGTCGCGTTCGCCCTGCGCACGTTGGTCGCGCTGCCGTCGGCCCTCGTCCGCCCGGCGGAATCGTTGCGGCAGTTTTATGCTGTCCTGACGGGGGCGTTGCCGCTGGCCGCCGTCGCCGGTTTGGCCCTCGGCGTCGTCATTTGGATGCACCTTCGCGGCGTGCTCGCGCGCTTCGGCGGGTCCGAGGCGGTGCAGTATCTGCCCACCGCACTATCGCTCGCGGTATCGCTGGAGTTCGCCCCGATCGGTGCCGGATTAATCGTTGCCGGCCGCTCCGGCGCGAACCTCGGTGCCGAATTGGGGTCGATGAAGCAGACCGAGCAATTGGACGCCCTGGAGATGCTCGGCGTCTCGGCCCTGCGACGCTTGATCGCGCCGCGGGTGCTGGCGTGCGTGTTGGCGCTGCCGCTATTGACCGTCTTCATCGACTACCTGGCGATCGCCGGCAGTTACGCCGCCGAGTACACCGCGAGCGGGGCGAGTTGGACACAGTA
>DATJGQ010000141.1:0-10058 GCA_035494815.1 Gemmataceae bacterium | reverse complement strand
GTAGGTCCTCTGCAGCCGCCGAAACGTGTCCTCGTCGTCGGCGTCGATCCGATCGGGCGGCTCGCCGGTCCACGGCTCGATCGCCGTTCCGGTCTCCGACTCGAGGCCGTCTTCGGCGTCCTCGTCCGCCGCGAAAAACTCGCCGAGCAACTCGTCAGCGACCGTCCAGGGCGGGAGCAGCGCGTCGATTTCGACCCACAGCAGCGCGTCGGGGGCGTCGGCGAGCCGTTCGAGCGCCTTCCGGACCGCGCGGCGAGTCGGTTTCAGTTCGATCGGTCCCGGCTCGCGGGTCGTCGCCAACCGCACGTCCCAGTCGGGGCCGTTACTCTCCCCGGGGCCGACGAACGCCGTTCTCACGCCCGAGGCCCTGAGTGCGGAGAGATTCGCGGCGAACCGACGTCTGGGCGGCGTGAGCGGGTCGTCACTGAAATGATTGTCGAAGACGACGCCGTTGGCGGCCCAGGAGTCGATCGTCGGCGTCGGCAACCATTCGCAGCCGTACGCGCCGAGGAACGCCGGCTGCAGGCCGTCGACCATCAGGACCACCGCGCGCATCCGCCCTCCGCTCGCTGGTTGGTGCTCGTGCGTCTGTTCCCCATAATAGCCCGTGGTGCGGCCGGGTGAACCGCCGGCGGCGGGCGGGCGTAACACGGGAAGGATCAGCGACAAAGGGGTTTGCGTGCTCGGCCCGATTTTCGCGCGTGAGTTCCGGACCGTCCCGCGGCGGGCGAGCCACTACAACGCCCGCGCCGCCTCCCTCGGCCTGCTGTGGACCCTCGGCATCACCGCCTGGTTGGCGACCGGCGGGCTGAACCAGGACGTCACTCTCGGCGACACCGCCCACTTCGGCCTGCTCGCGTTCCAGGTCTTTACGTTCGTCCAACTGACCCTCGTCATCTTTTTTGCCGCGCTCTCGGCTGCGAGCACCGTCGCGCAAGAGAAGGACCGCCGCACTTTCGTCCTGCTGTTGCTCACCGACTTGCGCGATTCGGAGATCGTACTCGGCAAACTGCTCGGGAGCCTGTTGCCGATCGCGCTGTTGCTCCTCGGGACGTTGCCCGTGCTCGCCCTGCTCCTGCTCCTAGGCGGGATCACGCCGCAGCAGGTGATCGAGTCGTGGCTGATCATCGTGGCGAGCGCGTTCGCGGCCGGCTCGCTCGGCGGGCTGATCGCACTGTGGCGGGAGCGGACCTTTCAGTCGCTTGCGTTGGCCGTGCTGACGCTGGTGCTTTATTTCTGCGTGGTCGAGCTGCTCGGCGTCATCGGGTTGGTGGCCGACGCCTACGCCGAATCGTCGTCCGTCGCCCGCGGGCTGCACTCGGTCGATTGGGCGGCCGTGCAAACCTGGCTGAACCCGTTCCGCGCGCTGCTCGCCCTTCTCAGCGTCGCGTCGCCGGACGTGACGATCACGCCGGTCGTCGGCGTCATCGCGGCGATGGTGATCTGGAGCGTCGTGCTGAACGCGTGGGGCATTTACAAGCTGCGCGTCTGGAACCCCGGCGGCGAGCCGGTAATGCAGCGCGAGTCGCCCGAGGAGGAGGACGAGAAGGACCGGGCGAAGGCCCACGCCGCCCCGGGCGCGCTCCGTGGGGTTTGGGCGAACCCGGTGCTGTGGCGGGAGATCCGCACCCGGGCGTACGGACGTCGGCCGCTCATGGTCAAACTCGCCTACGCGGTCGTCCTCGGCCTGATCTGCTATGCCGCGCTCTCGGCGGCACTCACCGGGCCGCGGGTCGGCTTCGCGGCGGGCTACGGGTTGATTCCCGTGACGATCCTGAGCCTGCTGCTCGTCGCCGCGCAAGCGGTCACGGCGATCACGGCCGAACGCGACGGTGGGGCGCTCGATCTGTTGCTCGTCACCGACCTGACGCCCAAAGAGTTCATCTTCGGCAAGATCGGTGGCGTGCTGTACAACACGAAAGAGTTTCTGCTGCCGCCGCTGATCCTCGCCGCGGTGTACGCCGCCTTCGGGTTCCTGGCGACGCCTCCTCGCAATCTGCCCCAGGAGCTCGCGGCGCGCAACGCCGCCTCGCTGACGGCCGTTTGGGGCGCGCTGCTCGTCCTGCTCGCGTTCGGGCTGATCCTCGGCGTCCACGTCGCCCTCCGCGTCGTCAATAGCCGGCAGGCGATCATTCACACGCTCGGCACCGTCTTCTTCCTGTCCGTCGGCACCCTCATCTGCATCTACCTGATCGTCATCAACGGCGGGACGTTCCAGTACCAGTTCGTCAGCTTCTCGCTGTTTATCGTCGTCGGCATCGGCGGCCTGTGGTGGGTGCTGAGCACCGACCGCCCGACGCAGGCGCTGACGCTCGCGAGCGTCATGCTGCCGATCGCGATGTTCTACTGCGTGACGAACGTGCTCGTCGCCCAGCCGGGGTCGCAGGAGTCGGCCCCGCCGCTGATCCCGTTCCTGTCCATCGCCGTCCCGTTCATCTTCGCCATTCTCGCGATGCTGGTGCCGATGCTCAGCGAATTCGACGTAGCTTTTGGGCGGACGCGGGTACAGGAATAACGCGGGAAAAACCCGACATCCCACACTTCTCTTGATTCCCTCAACGCACGCGGTATAGCCGCCGATTCGAGCGCGCCGACGCGTGCGCCTCCTGGAGAGCGTCGATGGCGGTTCGGAAGTCGCGAATGGCGGTGCTGATATTGTTGGCGGGCTGCCTCAGTGCGCCGCAGGACTCACCGCGCGGGTCGCACTCCCTGCGGATGGCCGACATTCTCAGCACGACGCCCGGACTCGATAACACCTCGCCGACGCCGGACCCGCAGGCCATCCGGCTGACCGTCACACCGCTCGACTCCACCAGCCCGATCAACACCGAGTCGCTGCTCGTCGCCTCGATCAGCGACGCGGACGGGCAGCCACGGCACAACCGGCGGGTCGAGTGGCGGCTGTCCGGCGCCGGCCGCATCGTCCAGGTCGACGAAGGCCTCAACGGTCGCGGGAGAAAAGTCGACGACCGACTCGCGATCGGCCAAACAGTCTTCGTCGCGCAGACGATCCGACGCGACAACGGCGAGGAATTCCGCGTGCAGCCGGGGCAGTCGTGGTGCATCATCACGTCCCCGGCGGAGGGTGAGTCGCAGATCACCGTCACGGCGCCGGAGATTCCGGAGAAATCCGCGCGTCAGGTCACGGTCGCGAAACACTGGACCGAAGCCGATTGGCGGTTCCCCGCGGCGAGCATCTGCCCGACCGGGTCGCGGCCGACGCTGGTGACGCAGTTGCTCCGCGTCGGCGACCGGCAGCCGCTCGCCGGCTACCGCGTCCGCTACCGCACGGCGGACGGCGTGCCGGCGACCTTCCTGCCGAACGGCTCGCCCGACATGATTACCGTCAGCGACTCCCGCGGCGAGGCCCGCGTCACGCTCGCCCAGGTCGGCGGAAAGGCCGGCATCAGCCGGATCGCGATCGAAGTCTATCGGCCGGACGCAACCGCCCCGGCCGCGATCGGCCAATTGGCGGGCCGCGGCGAGACGACGGTCGAATGGCAGGCGTCGCAGGTCGCGCTGTCGATCAATGCCCCGTCGGCCGTCGCGGTCGGCGGCGACGTGCCGGTGACACTGACGGCGACGAACACGGGACAAGTCGCAACGCGGCCCGTCGCGATCGCGATCCCGCTCCCCGAAGGGATGCAGCCGCGGTTCAGCGAGCCGATTGCGCGGACCGAAGGCGGGCAACTCGTCTGGCGACTGGCCGGTCTGGCGCCGGGCGAAGTGCGGGCCGTGCGGGCGGTCTTCCAGGCGCCGCGGGCCGGACTCTTCATGGCGACGGGGGCGGCCCAGACCGCCGAGGGTCAGCGGTCGGACGCACAGGCGACGGTCCGTATTGCGGCGCCCGAGTTACGCGTGCGGTTGTTCGGCCCGCGGATGGCGGCCGCCGGCGACCATGTCGATTTCGAGGTCGAGGTCGCGAACCCCGGCGAGGCGCCGGTCGACAACGTCGTCGTTCGCGCCCAATTCGACCCGGCGCTCGCACACGCGACCCGGGTCGACACGCTCGAGGTCAAGCTCGGTAAGCTCGGCCCGCGCGAAACCAAGACACTGCCCCTCCCGCTCACCGCCGCCGGGTCGGGACAGCCGCGCTGTTTTGTGACGGCCCGGGCCGACGGCAATCTCCACTCGGAAGCGGACGCGACCGTCGCCATCGTCCGGCGCGAGCTCTGGCTCGGCATCGGCGGCCCGGCGACCCGTTACCTGGGCCGGCCCGGCAGCTGGGACGTCCGCGTGGCCAACTCGGGCGACCTGCCGCTGACCGGCGTGCAGGCGCGCGTGACGGTACCGGCCGTGATCCGACTGCAATCCCTCGACGGCGGACGCCGCGAGGGCGACACCGTCCACTGGATCGTCGACGAACTCAAGCCTGGCGAGGAGCGCAAGTTCACCCTCACCGGCACGCCGACGCAACTCGTGCAAGCGGAGAAGCTGATCGGCGCCGTCACCGCCGACGGCATTCGGGAGGAACGGACTGAGGCGGCCCTGGAGGTCCTCGGCATGCCGGCCCTGCGACTCGAAGTGGTCCCACCCGCGACGACGGTGGAGGCCGGAAAAAAGGTCGTCTACACCGTGCGCGTCCTGAACCAGGGCTCGCTCGCGGCCCGCGGCGTTTCGCTCACCGTGTCGGGCGTCGGCGGATCGCCGATCCTACGGCCGCTGCACGGCACCGGCCCGGGCGTTGGCCGCGCGGACGGGGCGACGATCACGTTCGGTAAGGCCCCGCGCGTCGAACCGCGTCAGGCGCTCACGTACCTCGTTGAGGTGGCCGCGGAGAAGCCCGGCGACGGACGATTGCGCGTCGAGATGACTTCGGACACCGCGCCCGCGCCGGTGATTGTCGAAGAAGCGACGCGGGTGATCGCGCCCGCAAACCCGCCGGCCGCTACATCAGCGGCTCCCGCCGGACGACAGACTTGACGCCGGCTTGAATCTTGTCCACCTGTGCCACGGCCTGGGCGACCGCGTCCGGAGTGTCATAGACTTCGATGGTCCATTTCGCCGTCCACGTCCCGCCGGGCGCGAGCGTCGGCACGCGGCCGGCGGCGCGTTCTTTCGAGCGGTGCTGGGGAAAGTTCGTTGCCGGTTCCAAGCCGACGACGTAGCCGTCCTCGACCGCGGCCGTGTTCTTCCACAGGCTGCAGCAGGGCATCTGCTTGACGTCCCACCGGATCGCGAGACCTTTCGTGCCGGCCGCGTCGTGGAGCACGGCGAGCGTCTGGCCGCCGGCCCCCGCGGTGGGGACACCACAGTACACCCGCTCCGCAAAGCCCGCGACCGGCCCGGCGCACACGTTCCAGTCGTCCAAGCCCTCCGCCGCCCACTTCGTCATCGGCGTCAATTCGCGCACGGGCATGCGGACCTTGCTGCCCGCTTCGAGCAGCGGCGGGCCGTTGTTCAAGTGGTAGAGGACTTCGATCTCGACCGGTTTCGCCGAGCGATTCTCGACCGTATCGACGATCGTGATCGCGTTGGAACCGAGTGCGGTCGTCACCGATGTCGAGAGCCGTAAATGGGGATAAAAGAGCCCGCCCTCTTCGACTTCCCCGGTCACGGCGAGCGTTTGAGCATCGGCATCGACGAGCAATTGGGCCTTGTGCGCCGGGCTGTTGGCGATGCGGCCGTGGAGGTTGAGAGGATAGCCGTTGTCGTCGCCGGGGGCGCCCATCGAGTGCAGGCCACAACGGCAGAGCCACTCGTCGAAGCCGGTCAGCCAGCCGAGGCCGTGGCGGTCGGCGGGCGCCACGAACTGCGGGTGCACGGGGCCGATGACCGGCGCTTGCCAGCCGAGGGAAATGCTGCGATACCGGCCGCGCCAGATGCCCATCCCGCGCGTCGGCAGGACGGAAAAGGACAACGCCCCGTTATCCACCTCAACGAGATCGACCCCGTCGCGCAGCCCGCCTCGCAGGGTGCGCTTGCGGATCGACCACATCGCGGGCGATTTCATCTGTATGTCGCCCGGCCCGGCGGAAAACGTGTCGAGCCAGACGTCGCGGGCCACGTCGGTCAGCGTGGTGACGATCGGCGGCATGGTTCTCACTCGTTTAACTGGGCCTGGGCCGGTCGGAGTGCCGAGGCGATCACCGGGTACGCGGCGAGCATCAATAACGTCCCGCCCAGGAGTGCGAGACACACCTTGAGGAAAAAGTCCCCGTAAGGGACGTCTTTGTAGAACTGGTAAATCTCACCCGAAAGGTAGCCGCCGACCGACGTCGAGACGAAGAACAGGCCCATCCAGACCGCGCGCGTCCGCGCCGCCGCGAGCTTGCTGACCAGCGACAGGCCCATCGGGCTCAGACAAAGTTCTCCGAGTGTGAGCGCCACGTAGAAGGCCACGAGCACCCGGGACGACACCCGCTCACCGGGGGGCGTAGCCGTTTCACACTGCCACATGATCGCGAACGCGCCGGCCGTGAGGAGGAAGCCCAGGACCAACTTGGCGGGTGTCGGAACCTCCAGCCGTACCGAGCGCAACGCAGCCCAAAACCAGACCAGGAGTGGGCTGAGCACAATGATCAGGAACGGGTTTAGAGTCAGGAAGAATTCCTTGCCGAACTGCCCGTCCTTGAGCATCAACCAGTCGACGTGGAGTGCCGCGAAGAGGTCGGCGAGCCAGGCCGGGGCGGAGAGGTCCATGCGGTCACGCGTCCAAAGGGCCATCGAGTTGGCGCGCTGCTTGAACGCCATCCAGAACAGCACATTGATCCCGAAGAAGATTGCGAGTGCGAGATTCCGCCGGGCTTGAAGATCGGCCGGAACCTCCGCCGCGCCGGCCGTTGCGGACGCCCCCGACACCTGGACGGGCCGGACCAATCGGCCGAACGTCAGGTAAATGAACTCGCCGACGAGGATCCCGCCCGCCGCGATCATGAAGACGATCTGGTATCCCAGCCGTTCCGTGAACGGCCCCGCCCCGTGCGACGCGGCCATGACGTTGCCGACGATCGCCGCGATGAGCGGGGCCATGAGCGCGCCGACGTTGATCCCCATGTAGAAGATCGTAAACGCCGCGTCGATCCGCTTGTCGCCCGGCGGATACAGCTTGCCGACGAGCGAGGAGATGTTCGGTTTGAAGAGGCCGTTGCCCACGATGATCAGCCCCAGCCCGACCGCGAAGCAGACGGCCGGCTCCTGGGCCAACAGGCCGTATCCCACGGCGAACGACAACCCGCCCAGCAGGATCGACAGCGTGTAACCGAGCCGCCACTCGGCGAGCAAGCCGCCGAAGAACGGCGCGAAGTAAACCCCCGCGAGGTACCACCCGTAGATGCGGCTGGAATTCTCGCGCAGGAATTCGTACCGGCTCACCTTCATGTAGTAGACGAAGACGGCCTCCATGCAGTAGAAGCCGAACCGCTCCCACATTTCGGTGAAGAACAGGACGTAGAGGCCGATCGGGTGCCGCTGGCGCATGCGGGTCTCCGGCGACGGGTTACGCGGTCGCGGACTGTCCGCGCTCGAACCGCCGGCCCACGAAATAGAACGCCACACCCGTGACGACCACGATCCCCGTCGTCATGGCGAAGAATTCGACCGTCCCGAGCGGCCCCCGCGCCTCGGGGGCGTCCTTCAGCGAGCCGCCGTACAGTCGTGACAAGAACGAGTTGATGAGGTTGCCGAGCGTATTCGTCAACAGAAAACACGCCGTGATGAAGCCCTTCATCGACTTGGGGGCGGCGGAGTACGACAAGTCGAGCATCGTGCCGTACACCAGCACCTCGCCGGCGGTCAGCACGATGTACGCCGCGATCAACCAGTACGCGGACACGAGCACCGTTCCGCCCTGCGTGCGCTGTGCCGCGACCAACATGAGGCCGGGGGCCACCGCAGAGACGAATAACCCAATTAACACGCGCCGGACGGCCGTGAATGTTTTTGCGTCGGGGTCGAGGAGGCGGAAAACAAAGTTGAACAGCGGAATGAAGATCAGCACGAACAGGGAGTTGACGAACTGGTAGGCGTCGGCCTTCGGCTCGTAGCGCGTGCCGCCGCCGAGCCAGCCGGGCAACCAGTCCGGCATGGTGAAAGCGGTCTCGGTGTGGCTCATATAGTCGCGGGCGAAGAACACCCAGATCGAGTCGTTGTGCTCGTACGCCACCCACCAGAGGGAGATCAGACCGAAGACGCCGAACAGGCGCGCCAGAGTCGCCCGCATCTCCGGCGAAAACAGGCGCCACGCCAGGATCAGCAACGCGATCGACGCGACGGCGAGGGCGATCTGACTGATGACGTATGTCTCGCGCGACACGAACTCCTTGACCAGGAGCGGCCCGGCGAGGCCGCACAGGATTGCGAAGAACAGCGCCAGCGTCGCGTTCTCCTCCTGGCGCTGGGCCGCCGTCTTGACGCGGCCTCTGACCCCCTTTGCGTAGAACGGTTTGCCGGCCGCGAAGATCGCCAGTGCCCCGACCATTAGCCACGCCGGGAACTGGAACGCGATCGCGTAGCCGCTCTTGTCACGAATAAACGGCACGGCGGCCATCGAGATCAGCGCGCCGACATTGATCGCAAAGTAGAAGTACTGGAATCCTGAGATCCGCAAGGCGTCCTGGCCGGGGCGTTGCTGGTCGTAGGTTTCGCCGAGGAGCGATGAGATATTGGGCTTGATGACGCCGGTGCCGGGGGCGAGCAGAGCGAACAGGGCGACCATGCACCAGAACTTGTCTTCGATTCCCAGGACGAAGTGCCCGGCGACGTAGGGGATCGAGAAGCCGACGATCGTCCAGTATCGACCGAACCAGCGGTCGGCGAGGATGCCGCCCAAGAGGGGCAGCAGGTATGCCATCATTTTGAAGAGGTAGTAGTATGTGCCGCCGTCCGCATCGCTGTAGTGCAGCACGCTGGTCAAATACAGCGGCAGGATCGCCCGCATGCCGTAGAACGAGGCACGCTCGGCGAATTCGCCCCAAAAGAAGAACCAGATCGCCGTCGGGTGGCGGCGCAAGGCGGCCGGGACGTCGGCGCGGGGTTCTTGTTCGCCCATGGACTATCCCTTCTCGGTCACGTCGTCGATCAGGTCGCTTTGGCCGCGCGGCGCAGCGTGCGCAGCCACGGGCGGGACGCCGCGGTCAACTCCCACGCCGCCGCCCCGGAGAACTCCGCGACCCGCTCGTTCGCCCGCCGTGTGTCGCATTGGCCCGCATGGACGTGCAAGCCGTACCGCAATCGCAACGGCCGGTCCTTGCGGAGTTCGTAACCCTCGTTGAGGCAAAACGCCGCCGACATCCAGCCGTCGTCGCGGACGTGCCACGGCGTCGGATGCCGCGGGTTGCTCGGGTGGTCGAACCAGGTCACACCTTCGGCACCGATCGGACCGGCCGTCGGCCCGCTGTAGTCCGTCCACCGTGCGGGTTTGGCGAAAATCGTCGATTCGCCGCGCGCACCTTCGCTATTAGTTAATACCCCGCCGCCGTAGTGAGCGCTTATGCTCGCGGCGACGCGCAAGCCGAGGAAGCCGAAATTCGTCTTACCAAGCGGCAGCACGTCCAAGACCGGCGTAAAGGTCGTTTGCAATTCCAGCCAGCCCTCGTCGTTCGGCAGCGGCCGATAGACGGCGATCATCTCTTGGTGCACGAGTCGCACCTTGTGCGCGTCGAACCAGCCGATGCGAACGACGAATCCGGCCTCCTGCGCCCCGTCCTGATAGTGCACCCACGATTCTTGACGGATGTGCGGCCCGCCCGGCGTGTTCGGCCTTTCTTGCCACAAGCTCACGCCGGCCACGTCGTGATGGCCCCACCAAAATGAGCGATGATGATCGTGCGTCGGATCGGCCGGATGACCCATGCGAGTCACCGACCGCCCGGAAGGACCGACGAGGGGAAAGAAAAACGGCCGCGGGTCGCGTGGACTGGCGTACCAGCGCAGTCGTTCGCGGCCGTCCACCTGGACCGACACCTGGTCGTCCGGCTGCGGCACGATCTGGACGCGTGGCACCTGAGACGGCATGTCGGCCCTCGGCGGAACGATTGCTGCGTCCGCCGATTAGACCACGCCGCCCAATAAGTGGCAACACGATGGTCGGCGAGCGGCGGGGTTTATCCCCGCTGGGT
>DATJGQ010000140.1:0-4061 GCA_035494815.1 Gemmataceae bacterium | reverse complement strand
TACGTCGCAAATGATACCGTATACTCAACCCCATACCGGCTTCGCCGTCTCCCCGGGAGATCCGCGCCATGTCCGCCACCGCTCGTCTCGCTTACGCCGCCGCTTCGCTTTTCGCCGTGACCACTCCGGCCGGCGCCGCGGACAAGTTCGAAAACCTGCTCAAGTATCTGCCGTCTACGGTTAACGCCGTCGTCATCGCCGACGTGCAGTCGCTCTACGGCAGTCCGCTCGGCACGCGCGGGAAATGGGCGACGACCGCGGGCCTCGGGTTTCCGGCGGGGATTCAGCAGGTCGTGCTCGCCGGTCAGCTCGACCTCGATTCGCTGCACGAGATCGGGCACGAATACGGCGTCGCCTACCTGAAAGTAAAGCTCACGATGGAGGATCTGGCCGCGCGGGAACAAGGCGCCGTGGACACGATTGGCGGATTGCCCGCGGTGCTGTCGCCGCGGAACGCCTACTTCGTCGACTTCCGGCCGTGGACGGTCGGGATGATCACGCCTGCGAACCGGCAGGACGCGACGCAGTGGGTGAAGTTCGCCCGCGATAACCCGCGGCCGGTACTGTCGCCGTTCTTGTCGGCGAGTGTGGTGAACACCGACTTCAAGACGCAGTTCGTGATCGCCCTCGACCTGGCCGACGCCGTCCACCCGCAGACGGCCCGGGCCCGGCTGGCGGACATGAAGGCGGTCGGCGACAAGCGGGCGGACGTCGAGGCACTCACGAAGCTGGTCAGCGGCATCCAGGGGTTGCGGCTGGAGGTCAAAGTGGCCGACGACATTCAGGGCGAGCTGCGGGTCGAGTTCGACCAGGACGTCGGGCGGTTCGCGGGACTGGCGTTGCCGCTGTTCCAGGAAGTGCTCGCCCGCCGGGGCGCCGCCCTCGACGAGGTCGCCAACTGGACGGCCGACGCGTCGGGGAAGGCGATGATCTTTCGCGGTCCACTCTCGGAGAAGGCGTTCCGCCGGGTCGCGGCGCTCCTGCAGTCGCCGGCCCCGAGCGTCGGCACCGGCGAGGAGCCGGCCGCGCTCGCCGCCGAACTGAGGCTCGTCGCCTCACAGCACTACTTCAAATTGGTGACGACCTATCTCGACGATCTGCAGAAGCCCACCAGCCAGGCGAAAAAGTCCTATGAGAATTATGCCCTGTGGTACGAGACGTTCGCCAAGAAGATCGGCCAACTGCCGCCGTACAACGTGGACGATGAGTTATTGAAATACGGTTACGGCGTGGCCGAGCGGCTGCGGGCGATCGCGGCGTCGCTCCGCGGCGAGGTCGTCGACGTGAACAATCTGGAAAAGAAGATCGGCTACGGCGTCTCGCTCGGCACGGCCCCCGGCTGGGGCTGGCGGCCTCAGCCGTTCGTCTTCATCAACACCAACATGGGCCAGATTCGCGCGCAGCAGCAGGAGGCGATCGAGAAGGGCGAGGGGACGCGACAAGAGATCTGGAAGACGATCGAGGCGCAAACGGCTGACGTGCGGTCGCGGATGGGTCAGAAATACAACACGCCGTTTTGAGACTGGGGACGGCACGCCCCCGGCGCATCGCGGTGTCACGACGCGGGGGGCGTGCGATCCGCCGGTGCGGCAGGCCGAGGCCGCGAGTAGGGCCCGCCGTCAACCGGACTTGATTTCCGACCGGGCGGTCGGTCACTCACCGCGGCCTCGGCGCCGAGTCGCTCGGGGGCTTTTTCCTTCCCCATAGTAATGAACCGGGCTCCGCGGCAAATCCCGCCGCGCGGGCCGTCCTTTCTGCGTTCGCCGCGGCTCGTCGATCGCGACGAAGTGGCAGGAGCTCGCGAGCCCATAAGATACGACGGGACGGGCCATTCGATGCGAGGGCCGCGCTGCAACTTCCGAAGGAGCATTTGATGAGAACAAAAAAGTGGCGAACCGTTCTGATCGCGTCGCTCATCACGCCCGCGCTCATGGCGGTCGGCGGCTGCGGCGAGTCGGCCCGGGCCAAACGGGCGAAAGCCCGGGCGGCCAATGCCGCGCACGACGACCACAGCGCCTGGTGGTGTGCCGAGCACGGCGTGCCCGAGGAGGTCTGCGCCCTGTGCAGCGGCAAGGTCGCGAAAGAGATGAAGGCGAAGGGCGACTGGTGCGAGAAGCACGACCGGCCCGATTCGCAGTGTTTCATCTGCCACCCGGAGTACAAGGAGAAGTTCGCCGCCCAGTATCGGGCCAAGTACGGCAAAGAGCCGCCGCCGACCGAGGACGAGGACAAGGCGAAATCGGACGCGAAAAAATGAGAGTCCGCCGCCGGCGCCCGCGAGTTTGATCACCCTTGATGAGAAATCCCGGGCAGCACTGGACAATCGATCGGTCTTGTCGGATCGTGTGGTTTACTTCCAGTACCGCCCACCACTACTCTCCCGGGTGTGCCATGCGCTCTCGCCGTCGTCACGCGTTTACCTTGATCGAGCTGCTTGTCGTGATCGCGATCATCGCCGTGCTGATCGGCCTCTTGCTGCCCGCCGTGCAAAAAGTCCGCGAAGCGGCGGCCCGGATCAAGTGCAGCAACAATCTGAAACAGATGGCGCTCTCGTTCCACGCCCACGAGTCTGCCAAGGGCGTCTTCCCCGCGGGGGACCTGATCATCGGCCTGCCGCTGTCATCCCCGACGACGCAGCGCGGTAGTAACTGGTTCCTGCAGGCGTTGCCGTATCTGGAACAGGACAACGTCCTCAAGTCGATCAACTACGATTTCGCCCGTCCGCCGTCGGCGGGGTTCGTGTACTCGCAGTTTGACGTCGTCCGCAATGGGGCGATGGTTGGGTTCACGACGACCTTCCCGTTCTCTCGGTGCCCCTCGACGGACAGCCCCACCTGGGCCCGGGACTACTTTGGCGTGCAAGGCGCGTCCGACAAAAAATTCGGCAACTTCATCAGCCGCGGGTTCCTGCACGACGACGGCGTCTTCGGCATCTATCGCGGCCGGACTATCAGCGAAATCCCGGACGGCACGTCGAACACGATCGTGATCGGTGAGAATTATCTCGCCGTCGTCACGGGCGGCATCGTCAACGCGACCAACGACGGCATCACGACGCACAACAACACGCCGTCCGCGCCGGAAGGCTATGCGCCGTGGTACTGGGGCGGCGGCAGTGTCGCGATCGCCGACCAGCCGGTCAACCCGACCCGGTCGGTGCTGACCATGAATTCGCCGATCAACGACCCGACCTTCTTCCTCGGCGGCGCCAACCACAACGTCCTCGCCCGGGCCCACGACCACCCGTTCTCCAGCCGTCACCCCGGCGGCGCGATGTTCGGCTTCGGCGACGGCCACGTCGTCCTCGTCAAGGATTCGGTCGACATCCTGGTCTATCGCGCGGCCGGTTCCCGCAACGGCGGCGAGGCCGCCAGCGTCGAGTGAGGCATGACTTCCGTGCGTAAGCTATCGATCGGATGTGCGCTGGCCGCGGCGCTGACGGTTTTAGCCGGCTGCGGTTCGCGGCTCCAGCCCGCCGGCGGCAAGATCCTGGTGGACGGCAATCCGGTCAAGGAAGGCACGGTGATGTTCTACCCGGTCAAGCAGGGTCGGCCGGCGACCGCACGGATCCTGGAGGACGGCTCGTTCACGTTGTCGTTCGAGCGACCCGGCGACGGCCTGCCGCCGGGCGAGTACCGGGTCGTCATCGTCGCCGACATCTGGAAGGAAGGACAAAAGACCGCGGCCCAGGCCTACGACGAGGCGAACCTGAAGCGGCAGGGCATCCAGGACACGAGCACCAACGCCGGCGGCATCCTGATCCACGTCGTCCCGCCGGAGTACAACGACATCGCCACGACGCCGTTGACGCAAAAGGTGGAAAGTTCACGGGAGCCGCAGCAATTCGTGTACGACATCCAGTCGAAGAAGAAAAAATAGCTGCGACCGTTTGGTGGCCGCCTCTCGCATCGCATGTCTTCTGTCCGCGTGTCCTTTGGACACGCGGACCGGCCTCACCGAGGCCGGCTTAAGAAGACCGGAGCCAAGAGCTGAGATTCGCGCTCCCGGCGGCGTTCAAGTGGGCCAGGTCTTCTGTAGCTGGGGTCACTGACCCCGGTCCG
>DATJGQ010000139.1:0-3224 GCA_035494815.1 Gemmataceae bacterium | reverse complement strand
CCCTGGGCAAGTCGAATCGGATATCACAGCGATGGCCCCAAGGACCGATATGCGCCAACTTCACCCACTCCGCCCAAGGCGCCGGGGTTTCACCCTGATCGAGGCGGCGCTGACGACGTTCATCATCGGGACGGCCGTCCTGGCGACGGTGCAGCTGTTCGCCGCCTGCACGCAGCAGAACGCCACCGCCGCCCAGGGGACGACCGCCATGCTCCTGGCCAGCCACATCCAGGAGACGATGGCCGGCCTGCCCGTGATGGACCCGGCGTACGCGAACACGTACTTCGGACCGGAGCCGGGCGAGACGCTGCAGATCTTCAACGACGCGGACGACTTCGACGGGTTGTCGCTCAACCCCCCCATCGACTCGACCCGCACGCGGATCCCGCAGTTGTCGCAGTACACGCAGGTCGTCACCGTCCTGCCGGTGCTCGCGAACCGGCTCAGCGCGAACTCGAACCCGTCAGCGCTGGACCTGCCGAAGTCGACGTACACCGGTGCGGTCCGCGTACAGGTGCGGATCATGTACCAGCGGACGCCGGCGTCGCCGTCGGTCGAGGTGTACCGCACGAGCTGGCTGCGGTTCGCGCAGCACTAGCGAATTCGGGGCCGGCAATGATCGACCGGCAATGATCGACCCCGGGGGCCGAACGACTGTCCCGCAGTGCGAAGGAGCGAACCATGATCCACCGCACCCGCCATTACCGGAAGCATCGCCGCCGCGGCATGACCGCGGTGCTGGCGATGCTGTTCATGGTGCTCGCGGCGACGCTCGCCGTCGGCATGTTCGCGATGGCGACGATGAACACGCAGTCCGGCCGCAGCCTGTCCGACGCAGACCACGCGCGGATGCTGGCCGAATCGGGCCTGCGGTGGATGAGCTGGCGGTTCCTGATGATGAACCGGCCGAAGACGACGATCGGCGCGATCTCCCCGGCGGTCGCGGACTCGCTCTGGCCGGCGATCCGCACGTCGATCAACAGCGACCTGGCGAACATGGCGACGCCGTCGGAGCGGACGACGACGTTCGACGGCACGACCCTCCGGACCGCCGCGCTCTCCTCCGACGAGACGCCGGGCAGGTTCGTGGTCGCGATCCGGCAGCACCCGATCTCCGCCGGCGACCCGCTCGACAAGCGTTACCTGCGCGTGACCAGCACCGGCACGTTCGGCACTGCCACCCGGACGCTGGCGATGGACTTCCTGATCGACAAGAAGGCGAAGTTCGCCGTCATCGGCAAGGTCGAGATCCAGCTCGGCAAGAACACGCTGGTCGAGGGGAACGTCGCGATGGGGACGCCGAACAAGTTCCCGCCCTTCATCAGCCTGAGCGACTTCAAGCACCTGAACGCGTCGCTGGACACGGCGATTGACAACTTCGAGAGCTACCTGAAGGGCAACCACGTCGGGTACGACGGCCGAATCAGTGTCCAGAACCCGACGGAGTGGGCCAACGCGAAAAAGGCTGGGTACACCGACGCGAACGGGGACGGGTACATCGACGAGTACGACCTGTTCCTGAAGCAGTACGACGCCAGCCGCGACCTGGCTGTCAGCAAGCCGGAGTTCACGAACGGCTCGACCGGCGCGCTCTACGACCCGGCGCTGTTCGCCGCGATCGACTCGCTGGGCGGGCCGCTGAAGGCCACCGATTCGCCGCGTCCCGGGTACCAGGACGGCCGGCTGGACAACACCGACTCGTACGTCAAGGTGCGCGGGCAGATACTGCTCGCGGACACGGCGCAGTCGTGGCAGACGAACCTCCAGTCATCCGGGCTGACGATCGCGGACATGTTCAAGGGCCCGATCGTCCCCCCCGCCGGCACACCGGCGGTTGAGTTCGGCGTCTCGCCGAACCAGCTCTTCGACCTGTCGCCGAGCAACTTCGACACCAGCACGTTCGCCAACCGCACCGGCACAAATGCCGGTACGACCAGCAAGACGGCGACGGTCATTCAGAACGCGGTGCTCTCCCCCAGCGACGCCAACGGCGGCACCGCCAACGAGCAGACGCCGTACGGCTCGAGCACCTGGCAGGCGACCTACAAGCGACCGGTCTTCAAGAACATGACGTTCGTCAACTGCCAGATCCCGGTCGGCATGAACGCGCTGTTCCAGAACTGCACGTTCCAGGGCACGACGTTCGTCCACATGACGACGAACATCACCAACTCGTCGGGACAGACGACGACCGACAAGAACGACGGGATGACCTGGTCGCAGCGGATGAAGAGCGGCTCGTTCAGCAACACGACCGTGCTGACGGCGACGAACTCCTACGGGTTCAGCCAGGGCAACAACCTGCGGTTCGACAACTGCACGATGAGCGGCCCGATCGCCTCGGACGTGCCGACGGCGTACACCCACTTCACCAACTCGTGGGAGTTCACCGGCGCGACGATGTTCAACAACACGGCCGACCAGACCGCGACGATCGTCGCCCCGCAGACGAACATCGAAATGGGCTCGTTCACGGACCCGGGCGCCACGCCCAGCACGCTGGTCGGCGTGGTGGTGGCGGGCAACATCGACATCCGCGGCAACACGACGGTGGACGGGTCGATCATCGTGACCGGCGACGGCGCCGGCAACACGACGCTCGGCTGGTTCGGCAACAATGACGGCAACACCGACCCGAACGCGATCCCGAGCGAGGGCTGGGGCAAGCTGAACCTGCGCTACAACCCCAACCGCGCCCTGCCGGACGGCATCAACATCCCGATCGACATCATGCCCCAACCCGGGTCCTACGCGGAGGCATTGCAATGAGCCGCCGACTGCTGAACCAACCTCCGCCGCGGATGCTCGCGCGGACACAAACGCGACCGCGCCACGGCCTCGTGCTCGTGGAGCTGATGATCGCGCTGTCGATCTCGGCCGCGCTGCTGGTCGCGACGGCGTGGGCGGTGGACGCGTCGATCCGCGCCTACCAGATCAATCAGGAGCAGTCGTCCCTCATCCTGCGGGCCCGGGTGGCGCTGTATCACATTACGACGTCCATCCGGACCACCGACGCGCATGTGCCCGACAACGCCGGGGCGCGGTCGGACTTCACGTCGGGTCTCGTGGTCACAGATTCCGGGATCACGATGTACGACCTGAACAACCAGGTCCTGACGTACCGCTTCGACGTCGTGAACCAGCGGCTGCTGGCGATCACCGGCGGGCAGACCTACACGATGGCCGAGGGCGTGACGCAATTCACGGTGAAGATGGAGCCAATG
>DATJGQ010000138.1:0-2040 GCA_035494815.1 Gemmataceae bacterium | reverse complement strand
GCCGAGGCAGAGGGAGGCCAGTCCGCGCTTGGCGCCGCGGTGCTTCATCGCGTAAAGCAGCGTGGTCAGCACGCGGGCGCCGCTGGCGCCGATCGGGTGGCCGAGTGCGATCGCGCCGCCGTGGACATTAACGCGGTCATCATTCAATTCCAGGGACTTACCGCAGGCGAGCATTTGGGCAGCGAATGCCTCGTTGAGCTCGAAGAGGTCGATGTCGCCGAGGCGCAGTTTCGCCTTGTCGAGGACCATGCGGACCGCGGAGACGGGGGCGATGAACAGGTCCTTCGGCGCGACGCCTCTGGTGGCGTAGGCGAGGATGCGGGCGAGTGGTCGCACGCCGAATCGCGACGCGGCGGCATCGGTGCCCACGATTACGGCCGCGGCGCCGTCGGAGAGCTGCGAGGAGTTTCCGGCGGTGACCGAGCCATCGGCTTTGAAGGATGGGCGGAGTTTCGCCAGGATTGCCGCCGTCGTTTCTGGGCGAATCCCTTCGTCGCGAGTCACCGTTTTCGCTTTGGGGCCGCTGCCGACGGCCACCGGCACGACTTCTTCTGCGAAGGCCCCCGACTGCAAGGCGGCGGCCGCCCGCTGGTGACTCCGCGCCGCATAACGGTCCTGATCCGCACGGCTGACGCCGCACTTGGCCGCGATGTACTCGGCCGCCTCGCCCATGCCGCAGTTCTCGAAGGCGCAAGTCAGCCCGTCGTGGACGACGGAATCGACGACCTTTTGGTCGCCGTACTTCCAGCCGGTGCGGGCGCCGAAGAGCAGGTGCGGCGCGCGACTCATCGATTCGATGCCGCCGGCGGCGACGATTTCGGCGTCGCCGGCGCGGATCGCCTGTGCCGCCTGCATGACGGCCTGTAGGCCGGAGCCGCAGACCTTGTTGACGGTGACCGCGGAAATTGTGTCCGGCAGCCCGGCCTTGAGCGCCACCTGTCGAGCCGGATTCTGGCCGACGCCCGCCTGCAGGACGTTGCCGAAGATCGCCTCGTCGATCCTCTCCGGCGGCGCCTTGGCGCGGGCGAGCGCTTCTTTCAGTGCCACGGCACCGAGTTGCGGGGCCGTCAATTCGGACAGTTCCCCGAGAAACTTGCCGACCGGCGTGCGGGCCGCGGCGAGGATGAAGGCGTCCGACATGAAACACCCGCGGTTCTGGACGAGTATGGCCGATGGGTCTCTATCATCAATAGTATCCGTTCCCTCGATCGGAACCAAATCCGCGAGTCTCCGCCACGATGCCCGCCGACCCGCTCTTGCGAACCGAAAGACTCACCAAGGATTACGGCGACGTACGGGCCCTCGACTCGCTGACGCTGTCATTAGCCTCGGGGGAGGTGTTCGGCCTGCTCGGCCCCAACGGGTCCGGCAAATCGACCGCGTTGCGAATCCTCCTCGGCTTTCTGAAGCCGACTGCCGGTCGGGCGTGGATCGCGGGGCACGACTGCTGGTCGGACGGCGTCGCGGCGCGCAAAAAGGTCGTCTATCTGCCGGGCGAGTTACGGCTCTACGAAAACATGACCGGCCGGCAGATCGTCGCCTTCCTCAGCGACCTCCGCGGCCATCGGCCCGACGACGCCGACCTCGACATCCTGGCCAAACGGTTCGACATCGACTTGAGCCGGCCGCTCGTCCAGTTGTCCTCGGGCATGAAGCGGAAGGTCGCGCTGTTGAGCGTGCTCGTGCCGCGAGTGCCGCTGGTCATTCTTGACGAGCCGACCAACACGCTCGACCCGACCATGCGGGACGAGTTGCTGGGCCAACTCCGCGAAGCGCGGAATCGCGGACAGGCCGTCCTGTTCTCGTCGCACGTGTTGGCCGAGGCGGAGCAGGTGTGCGACCGCGTCGGCATCCTGCAGCGCGGCCGGCTCGCGCATTTGCAGACGATGGCGGAGGTCCTCGCCGAGCGACGGGTGCGCGTCCGGTTCGAAAAGCTGCCGTCCGAGTGGCCACACTTCGATGGCGAAACCGGCCGGGAGATGCGCGGGCATGACGCCGTCATTACCCTGCGCGGGGCGCTCGGCCCGCTGCTGGATTGGC
>DATJGQ010000137.1:0-8910 GCA_035494815.1 Gemmataceae bacterium | reverse complement strand
GCGCCTCCCTCGCTCGCGCTTCGGGCTGGTAAGGTGATACTGCCTATTGAGCAATCCCTTCCACGCCAGCTTTCATCGGCGCGGTCGGGGCGTCGCGGCTGCCGAGGATGACCGGCGGCAGTCGCGGCAGGTCGCCCGGCGCCGCCGGAGCTGCTGCCGTTGCCGTAGCAGTCGTGGCCGGGGCCGTCGAAGGACTTTGACGGTTGACGATGACGACGGGCTGTGTGGCCGAGGGGCTCGGCGTGGGTGTCGTTGCGGGGGCGGTCGAGGTCCCGTTGACGACGATGATCGGCTGCGAGACCGCCGGCGCCGCCTGGGCGGGAGGCGCCGCCGACTCGCTCTGCCCGACCGCCTGAACGACGGGCGTGGCCTGACTCGCCGGCGCGGTGTGATCGGCCTCCGGCGTCTCGTTGAACGCCACCGGCCGCACGGCGGACGCCTCGCCGGAGATGGCCGCCAACGCCTCGCGGGCCGGTTCGTAATTCGGATCCGCCTGCAGCGCCATCTGCAGATACCACCGGCAGGCCATCGGCTGTTCCATGTGCTGCAACATGCGGGCGATGTTGTAGCGGGCGTCCGCTTCGCTCATGCATTTGGCCAACGCCGCGTAACCTTCGTCGACGCGGCCGGCCCGTGCGAGCGCGAAGCCGAGTTTCTTCATATGCTCCTTGTTACCCGGTTCGAGCTGGATCGCGTGGGACAGAGATTCGATCGCCGCGTCCCACTCCTTCACCCGGGCATAGTAACTCCCCTGCGCCGCCCAAACCGACGCTTCATTCGGGGCAAACTGCGTCGCTTTGGCGAAATTGGCCACGGCCTGCTCGCGTTCGTTGGTCGCGGCGTACGACGCGGCCAAGGCGAGATAGGCTGGCGCGTACTTGGCGTCGGTCTCAATGGCCTTCTGATAAGCCTGACGGGCCTTGGCGCGGAACTGCTCGCGTTCGGCCGCCGGGCGGTTCGCGTCGTCCGCGACCTGCTCGGCCATCGCACCCATCGTCAGGTGGGTGGACGGCAACAGCTTACCGGAATGCGGTGTGAGCGGCAGGGAGGCGGTCGGCTGCGTCGTTTGCGTCAACTGCGACGCCGGAGTCGTGGGCACGACGGGAAGGCCCGCAGGTTGCCGATTGCCCAGCGTCGAGCATCCGGAGAGCCCGCCGAGGAACCCGGCGGTCAAAAACAGGGACCAGCGACCGTCCATGGTCATCCCCCGTAAGAAGGATGAAGGAGGAAGGATGAAGGATGAACCAAACGACCACCCCCGGTTCATCCTTCATCCTTCCTCCTTCATCCTTCCCCCCTTGGCTAAAACTCCGCGATGAAGCTGGACGCCGCCTCCGCCATGAGGTCCCGCGTCAGGTGGACAGGCTGCCGTCTGTATCGGCAGATCGACTGGACGATCTCCAACAAATCTCGACAATCGCTCGCCCGCGGTGAGCGACCTTGCGTGTAATACCGTTGGTACAGGAAATCGATCGCCTCCGGCAGGATGACCATCCCCAGCTTCTTGCACATCGCCGAGAAGATCCTTTCGTACACGTCCCGCGACGGGGCGTGCACTTGCACCTTGTGGCGGATGCGCCGCAGGAAGGCGTCGTCGACGAGGTCCTTCGGATCGAGGTTGGTCGAGAAGATGATCAGCTGCTCGAACGGCACCTGGAACTTCTTACCGCTGGCGACGGTGAGGAAGTCGTGCCGGTCTTCCAGCGGCAGGATCCAGCGGTTGAGGAGTTCCTTCGGGCTGACGAGCTGCCGGCCGAAGTCGTCGATCAGGAACACGCCGCCGTTGGCCTTCACGTGCAACGGGGCCTGGTAGAAGTTCGCCGCGGCGTTGTACCGCAAATCCAGCATGTCGAGGTTGAGTTCGCCGCCCGTCACGATGACCGGCCGTCGGACGCGAACCCATCGGGCGTCCACGGTGCCGGTGTTGAGCAGTTCTTTCACGCGGGCGTCGGTCTGTTCGTCACGGTCGCTGATGTCGTCGTCGAGGTGGTGCAGCGACGGGTCGTAAATCGTGATGATGCCGCCCTCGGCCTGGATCGCGTGCGGGACGTAGATGGCGCCGCCGGCCGTGTTCATGAAGTCGCCGATCGCGCGGGCCATCGCCGTCTTGCCGTTACCCGGCGGGCCGTAGATGAACACGCTCTTGCCGGAAACGATCGCCGGGCCGATGGCGTTGAAGAGTTCGTCTTTGAGCACCAGGTGCGTGAAGTGCTGCCGCAGCGCTTCGGGGCTGCAACCGATGCCGGTGACCGCCTGCCGGTAGGTCTGCTCGACGTAGTCCGCCAGCGGGACCGGGCACGGGCCGACGTAAGCACACTGCTGGGACGAGTCCTGGGCCCGCCGGCGGCCGAGGTCGGTCAGCACGAATTTGTACGACACGCGGCCGATCAGTTCGCCGCCGGTCACTTCGACGCACTTCTCGTCCTTGAGGAACCGGATGCCTTCCTCGACGATCTTGAACGGCAGGCACATGAACCGCGCCAGGTCCAGGCCGAGCATCAAGCCCTGCTGGTACAAGGTGCGGAGGATCATGTCGGTGAGCAGGCCCATGCTCAGGCCGGCTTCCCGCAGGGATTCGGGCGGGGCCGGCGCCTCGGGCATGCCGGACATTTCGACGTCGGCGATCGGCGGTTTCTGGAGGCGTGTCATTGCGATCAAATCTCCGACGCGCGTGTGAGCGGGGCTCCCGCGCGTTCCATGACTAGTTCCCGCGGCCCTTGCTCATGATCAGCAGCATCGCCCCGAGGCCGACGAGGGCGACCACGCCCACGACGCCCGAGGTCTTGCCCACCTGCCGTTTCCAGAACTTGACGAACGCGTCCCAGGTAAATTCCTCGACGGCCAGGACGGCGGTCGCGCGGCTGGTCAGCGAGGATAACGTCGCCGACCGCGCCTCCGGCGGCGCCGCCGCCAGCGCGCATGCGCCGACGACGAACAGCAGGGCGGTCGCGAATCCGCGCGACGGATTGAGGGTGCTCATGGTGCCGGTCCTAAAGCTCCGGTGACAAGGCGGCGCCTGAAGCATAGCTCACAAAAAAGTAACGAGTGCTGACTGAAAAAAAGGCGAGGCCCGGGATTTCCTCCCGGGCCTCGGCTGGTGAGTGGTGAGTGGTGAGTGGTGAGTGGTGGTTTTTACTCACCACTCACCAAGCGGATTACTTGGTCGTACCGCCGCCGCCGCCGCCGCCGCTGCCGGTGCCACCGCTGGCACCCGTGCTCGACGCGGTCGTCGCCGACTGGCCGCCATACAGCGAGCCGGTGAAGGCCTGCTGGTTCAGGCGGATCGACTTGTTGGCCGGGTCGGCGTGCTCGCCCACCGGCATCGGGTCGTGGACGACGACCTCGAACTGCATCGGCCGGCCGGCGGTCTGAGCGCCGACATACTTCTGAATGCTGGCCGCCCGGGCGTTGTCCAGGTTGCGGCGGGTTTCGACGAACGTCCCGGGATTCGCCGCCTCGTACGGGATGTCCCGGGCGGTCGCCAGGAAGATCCGCGGGTCCGGGTACGGGCGACGACGGACCAGCGTGTCGAGCTGGTCTCGGCCGATGTTGGTCAACTCGTCCGTCCCGGCGACGAACGCCGTGTTGTACAGCGTCTGGTCGAGGATGTGCCCGTTCTGCACCTGCGGTGCAAACGCGGCGATGACTTCGTTCCGCGCTTTGTAGTTGTAGCGCTCCGGCCAGCAGGGGTCGACGCAATCGCCGAGCGTCTTGCACCCGCCGGACCCGATCGCCCCGGCCAGCACCGCGCCGGCCAGCGCCTGTCGCGAGAAAATCGTCATGGCCCTTATCCCCCTTCCCTGTGGGACCAGGCTTACCGGAGGTTCGCCGTCCGCCTAGTGTCGCCCTTTACCGTCATGCGGTAGTTAGCGATGTTATCGACGTTTACGAGCTTAACACTTCAATGTTGTTTGCCGAAACGGCGGTCGTTGGGTGGTTGGGTGGTTGGGTGGTTGGGTGGTTGGGTGATTTTGCCTTTAACCACCGAACCACCCAACCATCTGACCACCTAACTATTTCATCTTCGGCATCAGCTGGTTGACGATGTTGATCGCCGCCGGGCCGACGAGCACGACGAAGATGCCTGGGAAGATGAAGAGCACCAGCGGGAAGATGAGCTGCACGGCCGTCTTCGCCGCCTTCTCTTCGGCGAGCTGCCGGCGGCGGGTTCGCATCGAGTCGGACTGCACCCGCAACGCCGTGGCGATGCTCGACCCGAACCGGTCGGCCTGGATTAGAATCGCGGCGAGGCTGCGGACGTCGTCCACGCCGGTCCGGACGCCGAGGTCGTGCAACACTTCGCGCCGCGGCCGACCCATCTGCAACTGCAGGTTCGCCAGCGAGAATTCTTCCGCGATCACTTTCGCGTGACCCTTCATTTCGTCGCAGACCTTCCGCATCGCCGCGTCGAGACCGAGGCCGGACTCGACGCAGACCACCATCAGGTCCAGCGCGTCGGGCAGGCTGAGGAAGATTTCCTGCTGCCGCTTCGACCGGAGGTATCGGAGCACGAGGCTCGGCAGGTAGAAGCCGACGACGCCGAACAGGAGGGTGTACTGCAGGGCCTTGAACGTCATGCCGTACTTGACGCCGAAGATCAGGACGGCGGGGAGCAGGAACAGGATCAGCGAGGCCATCCGCAGGCCGTGGTAGACGGCGGCGGCGGCTTCGCTGCGGAAGCCGGCGTTGGCCAGCATGATCTTGAGTTTGCTCTTTTCGAGCTCCGATTGGGGCTCTAAGGCGACACCGAGGGTGGAGACGGCGTCCTTCATGCCGCTGAACCGGTCACGGCTGCGCTCGTCCTCCAGCTCGATCTCGGCGAGCGATTTCGGCCGTCCGAGCCGATCCAGCCGCTCCTCCGCCTGAGTGGTGTTGCGGTTGGAAATCAGCGACAGCATGAACCACGCCCCGGCCATGAACACCAGGAACGAGACGAGCGGGAAGATTGTTGCTTGATCCACGGATCCACTCCTGGTGAGTGGTGAGCGGTGAGTCGTGAGTGGTTTTACTCACCACTCACCCACTGACCGCTCACCAATTTATTACACTTTGATGTCCACGATCTTCTTGATGGCGTAAGCGCCGACGACCTGCATGATCAACGCGCCGATACTCATCTTGATCCCCAGCGGGTCGGTCCACAGCAGCGACACGTAGTCAGGCTTCATATGCAGCATGAAGGCGAACAGACCGAACGGCAGCGCGATGAGCACGATGCCGGAGAGCCGGCCTTCCGCCGTCAGCGCCTTTACCTGACCGAGGATTCGGAACCGCTCGCGGATGACGTGGCCGATCTTGTCCAGGATTTCCGCCAGGTCACCGCCGGTCTGCCGCTGGATGGCGACGGAGGTGACGAAGAACCGCAGGTCGAGGTTGGGCACACGGTTGGTAATGCCGCGGAGCGCCTCTTCGAGCGGGATGCCGAGGTTCTGTTCCTCGTAGACGCGGCCGAACTCTTTGGAGATCGGCGGCGGCATTTCCTCGGCGACGACGTGCATGCCCGCGGCGAGCGAGTGGCCGGCCCGCAGGGCCCGGGCGACCAGTTCCAGTCCGTCCGACAGTTGCGAGGAGAATTTCTTGAGCCGCACCCGCCGTTTGTTCCACAGCCACAGGAAGGGCAAGGCGAAGAAGATCGCCCCCCCGACCGGCGCGACGAAGATCGTCCGGGCGATGAACGCGCTCAGGATCGCGCCGACCATGGCCATGCCGATCGCCAGGGCGAACAGGGCGCTCGGCCGGATGTTCGCGTCGGCCTGCTCGAACATGCGGTCCAGGCTCGCCAGGCTAGGCGTGATTGCGTCGAGCAGGTTCTTCCGGTCCACCTCCTGCAGCGCCTGCTTGAGCAGCAGGTCGGCCGACGACTCTTTGCCGCCGCGCATCCCCTTGTTGACGAGCACGTCGAGGCGGTCCGCCGCGATGTCGCTCGGCTTGTCCCGCAGTAACCAGGCGACACACATGATGACGCCGGCCACCATAATGAATACCGCTACCGCCGTCATCGTGGGGTCCATTGTGAGCTCCCGCCTCTCGTTTAATCCCCGGTTCGGTCGGCCGGGATCGGCCGACCGCGAGTAATTGCCCGCCGCCGCTTAGTCCCGCTGCAGGATCCGCTCCTGGAACAGGTTGGTCGGCAACTTGATGCCCTTCGACTCCAGCCGCTGCACGAACGTCGGCCGCACGCCCGTCGCCTCGAACTGGCCGAACGCCCGGCCGTTCTGGTCGATCCCGAGCTGCTTGAACCGGAAGACGTCCTGCATGATGATCACGTCCTGTTCCATGTTCATCACTTCCGTGACCGACGTAACCTTACGCGGCCCGCCCTGGAGGCGGTTGGCCTGAATGATGATGTCGATGGCCGACGCCATCTGTTGCCGCATCGGCTTCACCGGCATTTCGAAGCCGCCCATCATGATCATCGTTTCCAGACGCGACAGGGCCTCGCGCGGCGTGTTGGCGTGCAGGGTCGTCATCGAGCCGGCGTGGCCGGTGTTCATGGCCTGGAGCATGTCCAGCGATTCGGCGCCGCGGCACTCGCCGATGATGATCCGTTCCGGCCGCATACGCAGGGCGTTGCGGACCAGGTCGCGGGTGCTGACGGCGCCTTTGCCTTCGATGTTCGGCGGCCGGGTTTCGAGGCGGACCACGTGCTCCTGCTGGAGCTGCAATTCCGCGGCGTCCTCGATCGTGATCACGCGCTCGTCGTTCGGGATGAAGCTCGACAGTGTGTTCAGCAGCGTCGTCTTACCGCAACCGGTACCGCCGGAGATGAGGATGTTCAGCCGGCTCTTGATGGCGGCTTCCATGAGCATCGCCATCTCGGGCGTGAACGCCTTGTAGTTGAGCAGGTCTTCGAGCTTGAGCGGGTTGGTGCCGAACCGGCGGATCGAGACGCTCGGGCCGTCGAGAGCCAGCGGCGGGATGATGGCGTTGACGCGGCTGCCGTCGGGCAGGCGGGCGTCGACCATCGGCGACGTCTCGTCGACGCGGCGGCCGACCTTCGACACGATGCGGTCGATGATCTGCAACAGGTGGTCGTTGTCGCGGAACTTGATGTCGGTCTTTTCCAGCTTGCCACGGCGCTCCACGAAGATGTTGTGCGGGCCGTTGATCAGAATATCGGAGATCGTCGGGTCCTTGAGCAGGGCCTCGAGCGGGCCGAAGCCGAGGGTCTCGTCGAGGATCTCGTCGATCAGCCGCTCGCGTTCGACGCGGTTGAGCAGCGGGTTTTCGGTGTCGCACAGGTGCTCGATGACCCGGCGGATGTCCTTGCGGAGCGCGTCGGACTGAAGGTCCTTGACGCGGGTGAAGTCGAGCTTCTCGACGAGCTTGGAGTGAATGTGCCGTTTGAGGTCTTCGAAGCTCTTATTGCCGTTGGCGGCGCCGGTGTTCGAAGCCATGCCGGCGTAACTGGCGGAAGTGCCGTGCCGGCTAATGCTATTTAGCCGCGACAAGCCCTGTTGCAGGCGGGACATGGCGTGCGATCCTCATGCGAACTTTTTCAGGTCGCGCAAGCTTAGTTCACGTTTCGCGCGGGCGCCGCAATATTTTGCGCGTGATCGTCAGCGGCGAGGGTGAATTCAATCGACAGCTGAAAGGGAAAGCGAAAACGCGAACCGGCGGCATAAGCCCCGGGTGAAAACTTTCACCCTGAACTTACGCCGCCGGTTAGTCCGCTCGGACGGTCGGATAAGTGCTACAAGTGATATCGACGGACCATTATTTCTTGAACAGGCCCTTGAGAAAGCCCGTGCTGCCCGTCGGAGTGGGCGCGCCGTGCGCCTCCGGGCCGGCCTGATTCGTCAGCGCTTGCGCCAGCGCCGCGATGCTCTGCTGCGCCCGGCACTTCGGCGCGTGGATCAACAGCGGCTCCCCCGCCACCCGCGCCGTCAGCACCGACTTGGCGTCGTTGGGCACCTGCCAGTAGATCGGCTTGGCGATCGTATTCTCCGCCTTTTTCAGGCTGATCTCCGCTTCGGCGAATTCCGACCCGACGCGGTTGATCACCACCCGCACCTTCTCGGCGACGCCTTCGACGTTGCCCAGCGACATCAGGATTCGCACGACGTTTCGAAGGCTCGACAACTCGCACTGGGCGACCAACAGGATCGTGTCCGCCATGTCCAGCGCGACGAGGTCGGTCGGCGAGAGCCCCTTGCTCACGTCGAGAACCAGGTGCGTGTAGTTGATTCGCAGCAGGTTGAGGACGCGCTCGACGTGCGCCGGTTGGATGATGCCGATGTCCGCCATCTGCACCGGGTGCGCGAGCACGTGCAGGCCCGTCGACTCGTGCTTGAGCATCGACCGTTTGATGAAGTTGAGGTCGAGCTTCTCGATGTTCATCACGAGGTCGGCCAGCGTGTGGTCGGGCATCAGGTCCAGGGAGACGTCGGCGTCGCCCAGGGCGAGGTCGAGGTCCACCAGCGCGACCGAATTGGACGGGCTCGCGGCCAGATTGCAGGCGATATTGACCGCTAGCGTCGTGCAGCCGATGCCGCCGCGGGAGCCCATCACGGCGATGATCTGTGACGGCTGGCCGCCGCTGACCGTCCGCCGTCCCTGGTCCTGGACGCCCGATTCGCCCATGATCCGCCGCAGCGACAGCAGCAGGTCCTCGAGCACGACCGGCACCATCAGGAAGTGTTTTGCCCCGCGCTGCAGCGCCTGCAGGATCGCCTGGTTGTCGTTGGAGATGACCAGGATCGACAGCCGCGGGTGGTCGTGCGCGAGCTGGGTGACGAGGTTGATCGCCTTCTGCTTGTCGGCGTCGAGGTTGACGATCGCCAGGTCGGGAGGCGATTCGCGGATGACGTCGAGGAAGAACTCGTAGCGGTTGCTCTCCGCTTCGAGGAAGACGAAGTCCACGCCGAGCAGAAGGCTGCGGAGCGGCTCGCGGGTGCTGTCGACGGGGTC
>DATJGQ010000136.1:0-5072 GCA_035494815.1 Gemmataceae bacterium | reverse complement strand
ACACTTGGCCGGTGCGGGTGGGATCGAGCGTGACGAGCGCGACGGTTGCCCCCGGGCGCGCCGCGGCCCAGGCGGCCTCCGCACCGGCGTGGCCGCCGCCAATCACGATGATGTCGTAGTCACGCTTCACTGGCTTTCAATATCTAAACCTATTTGTTTCAACTGCTTGCGTTCCGTGTCGATGCGGGCCGACCGGACAATGGTAGTGGGAGCAAGCCACGTCTTCCATCCGGCCTGCATTGGACAAAGCCCGTCGGCTCTGGGGCCGGTCCTCACTCAGGCGGCCCGATGCGTCGCCCCGGATTGGTGCAAGGACTCAATTTTGCATGGCCCGGGAGTTGCCTCGTGATATAATCGCCAAACGACCGGTGCCGGCCGCTGTCACGTTGACCAGGTACTTTGCCCACCCCCCGCCGGCACACGACTCGCGCGGAGCCCCCTTTCGGAGGATACATCATGGCGTTGAAAGCCCCCCGTCTTTTGATTGCCGCGTCGCTGGCCGCCGGTGTGTTGATTGCCGTGCCGGTCGCGAGTTTTGCCTCTAGTCCTGGGACGACGACGACGCCCCCCTCGCAGCTGGCCGCGCCGCGCAAGGCGGTCGATGAGGCCACGAAGAATTACCAAGCCGCCCAGAAGCAGCTCGTCGCCGCCAAGGAGAAGCTGAAGGCTCAATTTATGGCCCGCGAAGATTGGGCCAAGACCAAGAAGGCGAGCGACAAGGCCCGGATGGAGTACGACGCGGCCAAGCACACGGCGATGTCCGCGCTCGACAAGCGTCCCGACTACAAGGCCGCCAAGGCCGCCAAGGAGGCCTCCGAGCAGAAGCTCCGGTCGGGCGAGAAGCTCGAGGCTGGCGAGACCGAGCGGCTCGGTCAGGAAGTGCTGAACAACGGGCTGGCGATGAAGAAGATCGAGGCGGACTACCTGGCCAATGACCAGAAGTACGCCGACGCCAAGGCCAAGTACGACCAGTCGCAGAAGGAGATGAGCCTGCTCGAGGGTGAGGTGGATGCGGCGGCCGCGAACGACCCTGAGTGCGTCGCCGCCCAGCAGGCGGTGGACAGCTCCAAGCAATCGCTCGAACAGGCGAGGGCGAGTTACGCCCAGGCCGCCAAGGCCGAGGCCGATGCCCGCGCGCAGGCCGCGAAGGCCAAGTCGACCAGCGGCGGCACCAGCGGCAGCCGCGCCCCGAGCGGGTACGGCGGGCGCCGATAGGCGCTCCGTCCACCGGCTCACGCGGCCGGACGTGCACGACTTCCAAACGCAGCGCGGGACGGCGATCACCGTCCCGCGCTGCGTTTCTCATATCGGCTCGTGCAATTTGGATCAGGCAGGCTCATTCCGTGCCGCCAAACTCAACGCCGGTGGCGTTCCCGAGCGCCGGCCAATCCGAGCGCCGCGCAAACGATCGCGAGGCCGTAGCACCCGTAGACGCGCCACCCCTCCGCGTGTTGCTCGGCCAGCCGGAAGCCCTGCCAGATAAAGACGAACGCCAGGGCCAGGAGCGAAAACGTGAATCGGCTCAGCCACCGCCGCATGGAGGGACTCTAGGGGTACGCCAGGCGGGTTTCCGCCTCGCGCCGCTTCGGTCGCCGAAAATCCGAAGAACGAAGCACGAAACCCGAAACAATCTCGGAAACGACAAGCGGCAATTCCGAAAGGTCAGGGCCACGGATGGCGAGAGTGTCGTTTCGACATTCCTTCTTTGGAGCTTTGGATTTGTCTCGTATTTCGTGCTTCGGATTTCGTGCTTCCGGCGCAGCCGGCAGCGTTGACCCCGGCGCGGGGGACCGGTTAGGCTCATGCTCGCCGCCGTGCGCGGATTCGCTCGGCGGCGATAACGCTCACACCATTCTCCGACGCGGGAGCATTATGCCGACGACCCTCCGGACCGTCGCACCTCGATCCGTGCGGACCCTTCTCCTGACGCTGCTCGCCGGCCTGATCGCCGCGGGCGCGGCGGCGCAAACGGCACGGGCCGGCTCCGACACGCTCGACGGCGACGAACTGCTGCTGTCGGCGGTGAACAAGTGGTCCGAGCTGATCCAGCCCCCGCCGGGCGCCCCCGCCCGCACCGTCTCGGCGAGGATCAAAATGGTAAAGACGGCCGGCCTTGTCCGCGAGGCTGCCGACGCGACCGGCGAGATCGCCTACCAGGCCCCTGACCGCCTGCGAGTCTCGGCCCTCGTCGGCGGCCAGACCTACGCCGCCGGACGTGACGGGCAACAGCTCTGGGTCCACGAGCCGGACAAGCACTTCGCCCTGCTCGCCCGCAGCGGCGTCGCACGCTTCAAGGCCGATCCGAACAGCATCGACAACACCGTCCTGGGCCCGTTCGCCCTGCCCGTGTCGCGGTTGCAGATCCGCGTCGCGCTGGCGATGGTCCGGGCGCGACTCGCCGCGCCGGAATAGGTCGCCGGCGACGATTGCCAGGTGCTCGATCTGACGCTCCTCCCGGCCGCCGCCGAGCTGCTGCACGCCCACGGCGGCCAGGCGCGCGTCTGGCTGCGGCAGGCCGACCTCCTGCCCATGCGAGTGACGTTCCAGGACGGCAAGGGCGCCGACGTGCAGGTGGACGTCGTTGACCCGAAAGTCTCCGACCCCTGGCCCGCCGAGCGGTGGCGGCTCACCCCGGGCGAACAGGACAAGCTCCACACGGTCGCCCTCTCGCACCTGACCAAGTTCATCGAGGTCGCGCCGAAGATCCTCCGCAACCAGATCCCCACACTCGGCCCGGCGACCGGCCAACGCGAGTTGGTCGCGACCAGCGGCAAAGGCCGTCTGGAAATGATCGACGGCACCCGCGTCCTCTTCCTCATGGGCACGCCGGAGGAGATGGGCAGGCAGCACGGCAAGCTCCTGAACGCGCCGATCCACGACGTGGCCAACCGCATCCTGTACGGCATTGGCGTCGGCAGCTCGTTCGCGAAGGGCAATTGGTTCATCGACGAGATCGAAAGCGCCGAGGCCCGGCTCGAGCCGCACATGGACCCCCGCTACCTGCGGGAGATGGACGCGATCGCGAAGGCCACTGGCATGCACCCGCAGGAGGCGCGGCTGGCCAACTTCTTCCCCGAGCTGTTCCACTGCTCCGGGTTCGCGCTGATGAACGGCGCGACCAGGGACGGACACGTCTACCACGGCCGTGTGCTCGACTACATGCGCGGCGTCGGCCTCGAGCAGAACGCGGTCGTGATCATCCACCAGCCGGACGTCGGCCACGCGTGGGTGAACATCAGCTACGCGGGCTTCGTCGGGTCGGTCACCGCGATGAACGAAAAAGGGATCAGCGTCGGCGAGATGGGCGGCCGCGGCTACGGCGCCTGGGACGGCAAGCCGATGGCCCAGCTCATCCGCGAGGTGATGGAGAAGGCCTCGACGCTGGACGAGGCGGTCGAGATCATGCGCAGGGGCCCGCGGACGTGCGAGTACTACTACGTGATCGCCGACGGCAACGCGAAGACGGCAGTCGGCATCGGCGCGACGCCGGACAAGTTCGAGGTCGTCCGCCCCGGCGAGGCCCACGCCCGGCTCCCCCACCCCGTACAGGATACGGTCCTGGTCTCGGCCGGCGACCGCTACGATCTGCTGGCCGAGCGCGTGAAGGCCGGCTGGGGCAAGTTCGACGCCGACTCCGCCCGCGACCTGATGACCCGCCCGGTCTGCATGACCAGCAACATCCACTCGGTCCTGTTCCGCCCCGACACGCTCGACCTGTGGGTCGCCAACGCCGACTCCAAGAACGTCGCCAGCGCGACGCGGTACACGCACTACAACCTGAAGGACCTGATGCGCACCCGCGCGCCGGACCCGGGCTTTTGACGACCGGTTCGGGGAGGTGGTTTGGAAGGAGCCGCGACCGTCAGGGAGTGGTTTCACCGCACCACGCCCAGTCGCTCACGCTCGCGGCTCCTCAAACGCGCGCGATGACGATCGGCCCGCAACGGCAATTCGCCCTTGCAGTATTGGACAGCGGCGGGGTATCACCGCTGAAGAGCGCGCGGGACGCGGTGCGTTACAGACGCCCGGCGGGCCGCGCGGACATTCCCTAATCCCCCACGACGAGGATTCACATGCAAACGCGACGGAAAGTGATCGGGGCGCTGGCCGCCCTGGGACTGTGCGGCGTTATTACGGCGGGCGTTTCCAACCGGGCGTGCGCGGCGGACGCGCCCAAGCCCAAGGAGGCCGACGTCCAGAAGATGGAGGCCGCCCTGCCGGACAAGGCCTACGCCAAGCCCGAGAAGGCCCGCAAGGTCCTCATCTACGGCAACGCCCAAGGCTTCGTCCACAGCTCGATCCCGCTCGGCGAGGTCACGATCGAGAAGCTAGGCGAGAAGACCGGCGCCTGGACCGGCACGATCAGCAACGACCCCGCCGCCTTTGACAACCTGAAGGATTACGACGCGGTGGTGCTGGTCAGCACGACCGGCCACTTCCTCCTCCCCAAGGGTCCCGAGGGCAGGAACGTTTCCGAGGAGCAGAAGAAGGAATTCGAACAGAAGGTCCAGCCCGACAAACAGGCAGAGGAGCGACGTCTGCAAAACCTGGTGGACTTCGTCAAGGGCGGCAAGGGCCTGGCGGGCATCCATGCCTCGACGGATGCGTATTACGACAAGGACGAGTACGGGAACCTGATCGGCGGCCGTTTCAGCGGGCACAAGAGCGGCAAGGAAGAGATCTCCGTCGTGAACGAAGACCCCTCCAACCCGGTGAACGCTGCGTTCAACGGCAAGGGGTTCGAGTACGCGGACGAGATCTACCGCTTCAAGGACCCGGCCCAGAACAAGTCGAAGCAGACCTATGACCGCGGCACCACGCACGTGCTGCTCAGCGTGGACATTTCGAAGCACAACAACGAGCCGCAGGGCACCGACATGCCCGTGGCGTGGATCCGCAAGGTGGGCGACGGCCGCGTGTTCTACTGCTCGCTCGGTCACAACGAGTTCGTCTACCAGGACCCGAACATCCTCAAGTTCTACCTGGCCGGCATCCAGTTCGCGACCGGCGACCTGCAGGCAAGCACTTCGCCGAGCGGCGCCAAGCCGTCGGCCGCCGCGAAATAAACCGGG
>DATJGQ010000135.1:0-2999 GCA_035494815.1 Gemmataceae bacterium | reverse complement strand
CATGGCCGGATTCTGGGAGCTCCCGGGACCCGATGATTTGCCCGGCGCGCGGATCGGCGAGTATCTCGGGACCTTCCGGCACACGATCACCCACCACCATTACACGCTGACCGTGCGGGCGGCGTCGGCGCGGCCGAAGGGACAAGCGTTCGGATGGTTTTCGGACGACGAGCTTGGCGAAATCCCGCTGAGCACGACGGTCCGGAAGGCGCTGCGCGTCAGTTCGGCGTAGCCTGGTATAGCGCCAGCCGAACGCTTCCCGCGGACCAGACGTCCGTGGAAAAGATCACGTCACCCTGCTCGCCGATTCCGGCGCCGTAGAGGTTGAGGAACCACTCGCCGTCGGGGCCGCGAGTGTCAGAGGCGGCGATGGGCACGTCGGTTCCGTCGGCGCGCCGGAGGATGAGCATCGGACCGGATGGCGTGAGGATCGGGAAGACGATGTCTCCGCGGGAATTTGCCGTGAGCTCCGCGCCGAAGAGATTGCTGATCACCGCGCCGAAGGTGGTGGCGGAGTTGTCGATCGCCAGAATTCGGACGGCGGTTCCCTCCACGGCAAGGTGCTCGTTGCGGCCGTCGACGGCGGCGCGCAGGTAGAACCGCGAGCCCGCGGCCTGGAGATTTTGCACCCATTGGTACGCGCGGCCGTTGGGATCTTTCTGGCCGATCTCGAGGACCTGCTGAATGCGGCCCTGGTCCCAAATGAACAGGGCGGTCTTGCCGGTGGTCATGTTGGCAACGAAAGCGACACGGTCCTGCTCGTCGATGGCGACGGAGTTGAAGCCGGAGATCCTTCCGGGGACGCCGGGAATCGCGTCGTTCTGCAAGGCCACGACGCGGGCCGCGGACGCGGAGTTCGGGCCGGAGTAGAGGAACAGGCCGTTTGCGAGGTTGTTCCACGTCAGGGCGACGATACGCCCGGCGTTGTTCATGGCGACCTGGTTGTCGGAGCCCGTGAAGCCATAGAGAATGGCGCTCGACTGGCCCAGCCGGTCGTTCTCGCTATCGGCGATCGACTGAAGCTGGCCGGCGCGGAGCGAATAAAGCGCCCAAATGGAGCCGCGGGTGGCGGTGAAGACGAGGTCGCCCAGGCGGTTGGCGGAAACGGCGCCCAGTTGCCCCAGCGCTCCCTTCGGCAGCGCGTCGCCGGGCTTGAGGAAGACGGAGGCGCCGCTCGGGGTCACGCGGAGCAGGGTGTCGCCGGAGGTTCGCAGGTAGGCTCCGGCGGGGTTGATCGCTTTCGGAATGCTCGACTGCGCGATACCGGGGGCGGCGCCGTCGACGAGCAGGCCGGACTCGAAGACGGCGGAAGTGGAGGTCCCGATGAAGCGGACCGCCTTTGGAACGGGTCCGTCGAGCGTGCCGAACGCGAGCGCATCGCCTCCGGCAAGGCCGGCCACGGTATTGAGCTCGCGCCATGCAGCATATGTCCCGAGAACCTCGTTGGCGGTTGCGATGTTCCGGAACAGCTTGGTCTTCCCGTTCTGGTCGGCGAAGAAGAAGCCGGCGCCGTCAGCGCCGCCGAAGCGCCCGCCGTGCACCCAACCGATGGTGTCCTTTCCGCTTTGGGCGACGACGCGCCAATCGCCCTGCTTGAGGCGACCGGCGGCGGACCAGTCGCTGCCGCCGATGACGGTGAAGTACTCGTCCGGGGCGGTTTCGACCGGGAGGTTGGCGGAAGAGATGCGGAACGTGCCTTGGATCCGGTCGCCGAAGGCGAAGAGCTTCTGGAATTTCGCGCCGTCCCACGCGAGATAGGTGTTGGTGAAGGAGCTGTCCTGAATTTCGACGAGGATCTTGCCCGAAGGGGTGATGGACCAGTCGTTGATGTTGTTGACGAGGTCGACGACGCCCGGACGATCGCCGATGTTCAGGAGGGCCTGGCGTGTGCCGTCGGGCTTGCGGAGGTACAGCGTGTTCGAGTAGCGGTAAACGAGGTTCTGCTGGGCGCCGAAAGAGTTCGGAGTCAGATTCCAGTAGCTGCAGCGGGTGGTGTCGTCGAGAATCGTGGGCGACCTGGCTCCGTTGGGGAAGAGCGCGAGGAGGTGCTCGCACCACTCGTTCTGCACATTCGCGAACACGACTACATCGCCCTTGCTGTTGACGGTAATGCTGTTGAGGGAGGCGATCGTGCGGCCGTTGAGCGCCGACCCGGTGGTCACGAGCGTTTGGACGCGTCCGCCCTGCCAAAGGAGCGCGGCCTGTCCTCCGTTGGAAAGGCTCGTCAGGGCCGCGGCATAGTTCCCCGCGGCGGAGACCCGCGTCGGCGCGGTGGTCGTGGCCGCGGCGGCCGCGACGCTCGAGACGATGGACTTGACCTTATAGCCCTGGCGGCGCAGCACCCGCACGGCGATGTACGCGGAGAAACGCGAGTATTCGGGGCCGAGGTCGACGGCGGCAGAGACGGTCACGCGGCCTTCGGCGAGGCCCGACACGTTGCCCTCGGGGTCGACCGCGGCGATGCCGGGGAGCTCACTCAGCCATTGGAAAGGCACGCCGGAAAGGATCTTGCCGTCGGCGTCGCGGGCGATGGCGGCGAGCTTGCGCTTTTCGCCGATCTGAAGGCTGGCGTCCGCAGGATCGAGCGAGATGGAGGCAGGGTGGACGTTGTAGCGGCGCGTTCCGGACGCGCCGGAGTCGCGGTCTGTGACGGTAACATCGACCGCTCCGGGCGACAGTCCGAAGAGGACGCCGTTCTCATCGATGCGCGCGCGGGTTGGGTCGCTTACCCGCCAATCGAAGCTGCGGTCCCGGAGGATCGCGCCCCGGGCGTTGACGGCGCGAACGCTCAACGGCAGGCTGCGAGCGGCGACGACGAAGCCCTGCGGGGCGGCAATCGACAGGTTGGCCGGAAGCGCGCCGACCTGGGCGAAGAGCGCCGGCGCGAGGAGGGCGGCCGCGCTAAAAACGGGGAGTCGCTTCATAGAGTGCCAGCCGGCTGGTGTTGTCCATGGCGAGGAAGTAGACGCGCCGATCGTCGCGCAAGTCCACGGAAGTGA
>DATJGQ010000134.1:0-2056 GCA_035494815.1 Gemmataceae bacterium | reverse complement strand
TTGACCACGAAACCTGGGTCCGGCAGGCGTTCGCGCGGCTCGGCGAGGTGCGCGGCAAGGACGTGCTGGATTGGGGTTGCGGTCACGGAATGGCCGCGGTCGTTCTCGCCCGCCGGGGCGCGACCGTCACGGCGTGTGACTTGTCGGCCGGCTACGTCGCCGAAGCGCGGGCGCGGGCGCGGGCGAATGGGGTCGCCGTGCGGTGCGTAGTCGCGGACGCACAACGGCTGCCGTTCGCCGGCCATTCCTTCGACGCCGTCTGGGGCCATGCGATCCTGCACCACCTCGACGTGTCGCTCGCGGCGCGAGAGCTGTGGCGAGTGTTGCGACCCGGCGGCGTGGCCGTTCTCTGCGAACCGTGGAACGGCAATCCGTTCGTGCGATTCGCCCGCCGCTGGCTGGCGTGGCATACGCCGGACGAAGAGCCGCTCGGACCGACGGACGTTCGCGAATTGAAGGCCGTTTTCGATCACGTCAAAGTTGAGGGGTGCCAGTTACTCGCGATGTTGCGGCGGGCGACGCCGAGCCCTGGCCTGCGCGCGGCACTCCTGCGTCATGACGTACGCTTGCTCGGCCGCTGTCCGCGATTACAAAGGTACTGCCGGTACGTGGTGATCACCTTGCGAGACAACGGGAACTAAGTCATGCGTGCGGTCACATTCCTCTTGGCGATTACGGTGGTCGCCGTCCTCGCCGACCGAGCGCCGGCCGCCGACGCCCCGCGGCCGAACTTCCTGTTCATCTACACCGACGACCAACGCTGGGACGCGCTCGGCGTCGTGCAGCGCGAACAGGGCGACTCCGCCCGCTTCCCCTGGTTTCGAACGCCCAACCTCGACCGCCTCGCGGCCGACGGCGTCCGCTTCCGAAACGCCTTCGTCGTCAACTCGCTCTGTTCGCCAAGCCGGGCGTGTTTCCTGACCGGGCGGTACACCCACCTCAATGGCGTTGCCAACAACCACACGCCTTTCCCCGCCGACGCCGTCACGTACACCGGTCTCTTGCGACACGCCGGCTACGCGACCGGTTACGTCGGCAAGTTCCACATGGGCCAGCAGACCGGCAAGCGTCCCGGCTGCGACTTTTCCGCGAGCTTCATCGGCCAGGGCCGTTACGAGGATTGCCCCTTTGAAGTCAACGGCGAGACGAAACAAACGACCGGCTGGGTGGACGACGTCTCGACCGATTTCGCCGCGCAGTTCCTGACCGAGAACAAGTTGAAGCCGTTCTGCCTGATCGTGGGCTACAAGTCCTCGCACGGGCCGTGGTCGCCGCCGGAACGGGCCAAGGATCGCTTCACCGGCGAACAGGCCCGGCCGCCCGCGAACGCCGACGCCCAGGCCCCGTACAAGGGAAAGTTCACGGCCCCGACGGCGAAAGCCAAAGCGAAAAACACCGCCAAGGCGAAGGCGAAAGCCGAAGCCAAGGCGAAAGCCGCCGCCAACCCCGGGGCGATGGTCCGGAACTATTTCCGCACGCTGTCCGCCGTCGACGACAACGTCGGCCGGCTGCTCAAGACGCTCGACGACCTCGGCGTCGCGGAGAACACGGTCGTCGTCTTCACGAGCGACAACGGCTACTACCTCGGCGAGCACGGCCTCGGCGACAAGCGATCGGCCTACGATGAGTCCCTGCGGATCCCGTTTCTAGTTCGTTTTCCGAAGCTCGGCGCGGCCGCTCGCGGCAAGGTGCTCGACCAGATGATCCTCAACGTCGACCTGGGGCCGACCTTTCTCGATCTGGCCGGCGTCGCGGTGCCGAAGGAGATGCAGGGCCGAAGCTGGCGTCCGCTCCTTGAAAGCAAACCGACCGATTGGCGAAAGGCGTTCTTCTACGAGTATTTCTTCGAGCGGAACTACGCGATCCCGACCGTGCTCGCGGTGCGGACGGAGACGGCAAAGTTCATTACCTACCCCGGCCACGAGGAATGGGACGAGGCGTACGATTTGAAAGCCGACCCGCTCGAGACGAAGAACCTGGTCAAGGATCCGGCCGCGAAGGGGATCGTGGACGGGCTACGGGCGGACTTCGCGCGGCAGGCGAAAGCGGTGGATTA
>DATJGQ010000133.1:0-3102 GCA_035494815.1 Gemmataceae bacterium | reverse complement strand
GGGATGAGAGCTTCCTTCCTCGCTCGCGCGTCGGGCTGGTAAGAGTTCTACTTAAGACGCCCCCATCACGTTGTACCCGCAATCCACATCCAGAACGTGCCCCGTCACCGCCGACGCCAGCGGGCTGCACAGGAACACGGTCGCGTTCGCCACTTCCTCCGGTTTGATCGGCCGCGGCAACGGCGAACGAACTGCCGCATACTCGATCGATTTCTCGAATTCGCCCGGCCGGATGCTGCGGGCCGCCCGCGACGCGTACGGCCCCGCGGAGATGCAGTTTACGCGGATGTTCTTCGATCCGAGGTTGTGCGCGAGCTGTTTCGTGTCGATCTGAAGTGCCGCCTTCGCGGTACTCATCCCGCCGCCATAATACGGCACGACGCGATCGCCACCGAGGTACGTCAGCGCCACCGCGCTGGCGCCGTTCGGCCGGCCTTCCATGTACTTCTCCGCCGACCGCAGGAAGCTGGTCAGCGAGTACGCACTGATGCCGAGCGCCTCGAAATATGCCGCCCGGCTTGTGTCCTTCATCAGCTTGGTGATCTCGCGGCTGAATGCGATTGAGTGGATGAAAATGTCGATGCCGCCGAACTCCTTGCCGACGGCGTCCACGGTCCCCTGGATCGAGTACTCGGGGAACTTCGCGTAGCGCTTGTCGTTTCGAATGTTTTCCGGGACGTCGGCCATAGTGTCGTAAGCGGCGTCGCAGGGCAGGATCTTCTCGACCGTGAGTTCGCCGCCGCCGGGAAGTTGCCGCGATTCGCGGTCCTGCTCGCGGGTCATGATGCTCTCGACGATGCCGACCAGCCGTGGGTGGGAGGCCAAAACGATCTTCGCCCCGGCCGCCTTGAGCGCCTTGGCGATGAACCACGCGAAGCTCTCGTTGTCGCCCACACCGGTCACGAGGGCGATCTGCCCGGAGAGATCGATCGGGATCATCGCGCGGCCTCCTTGTGCGGGGGATGTTGGTAACCGTAATGTACGGTTGGCGAGGCTTCGGAAAAGCGCTATGATTCGGCGAAGCATCGTGACGCTCACTACCGCGTGCTCCACGGCGCAGCCTTTCGATCGCCGCCTTCGCCCGATCTGGCGCCGTCACCATGGCGATGCTAGAATACCGGCGCCGGCACAGACCCGCGAGGCGAGCTTATGTCCGTCCAAACCCGCGCTACCATCGACGACCTCTACCGCGTTGAGGGCAAGGCCGAACTCATCGGCGGGAGGATTGTTCGCTATATGGCATCCGGATTTCGCCCCAGCCGCGCCGCGTTCCGCATCGGCCCCAGTCTGGACGATTATGCTACCCAGGTAAGCCGTGGCTACGCGAACGCCGACGGGCTCGGTTATGTGGTCCCGGAACTTCCCTCCGGCCGGGAGTCGTTTGAGCCGGATGCTTCGTATTACGACGGGCATTTGCCGGCGAACGAGATGCGGTTCATCGAAGGGCCGCCCACCTTCGCCGTCGAAGTGCGCAGCGAAAACGATTATGGGCCGGTGGCCGACTCCGAATACGCGGCCAAGCGGGACGATTATTTCCAGGCCGGGACCAAAGCGGTTTGGGACGTCGCCCCGCTCGCCCGCACAATTCATTGCTACACGGCCGCCGCGCCGACGCAACCGCGCGTCTTCAGCGCCGGCGACACCGCCGACGCGGAGCCGGCCGTGCCCGGTTGGCGCGTCGCCGTCGATTGGGTCTTCGGCTGAGCCCTATCTCTTGATCCAATTGGCGATTTCTTCGATCACCCCTTTTGCAACGTGCCCCGCCTTCTGGTACTCGGCCGGGGTCCCTTTGCCTTCGCCTTCCATGAAGAGGTGATTCAAGTTCGCATAGCGCCTCAAGGTCGCGTGCGATCGACCGGCGAGCGCTTTCTCCCACAGGTCGTAATCGGCGAGCGTCACCTGATAGTCGCGATCGCCGTGAAGGATCAGCATCGGGGTATTCAAGTCGGCCGCGACCTTCGCCGGTTCGTAGCCGCGGAAACTCAGCCAGTAGGCGGCCGGCTGATTCAGCGGCATCTGGTCGGCCGGCGTATCGGGCGACAGTTTCGGGTCCTTGGCCTTCGCGACCTGGTCCTTGAGCTTCGACAGCTTTTCGAGGACGATCGCGTCCGGCTCGCCACTGAGTTTGGCCAGATAGGTCATCTGTTCGAGGATGAGGTCGACGATCGGCCGCGTGGCCCCGGCCATGATGATGAGACCGGAGATCTTCGGGTCGAGCGTGGCGAGCTTCGGCGCCATCGTCGCCCCGAGGCTGTGGCCCAGGACGTAGACGCGGCCGGCGTCGATGCCCTTCTCGCGCCTTAAGAATTTCACCGCCGCCAGAGCGTCGTCCAGGACCTCCTCCTTAACCGTGATCGGCCCGGCGGACATCATCTTGGCGCCGTGCTCGCGCGTCCGCTTTTCGTACCGCAAGACCGCGATGCCGCGCGACGCCAGCCCGCCGGCGAGGTCCCGGAACGGCTTATTCGGCCCGACCGTTTCGTCCCTGTCGAGAGGGCCGGAGCCGTGCACGAGCACGACGGCGGGGAACAGGCCGTCCCCCTTCGGCATCGTCATCGTCGCGGGCAGCTCCCACCCCGGCTCCCACGCGAATGCCACTTCGCGCTCGGTGAATTTGTCCGGCGTCACGTAGCCGGGCCACTCGTAAGGGGTCGCCGACGCCGGGGGCAGGAACTGCAGGCCGGCGATCTTTTTGTCGGCGTCGAACACGACTCGCACGTCCAGCGGCCCCTTCTCGAATTTGCTCGCGACAAAGACGATGGTCAGCTTCCCCTTCTGCTCGACGCGTGTCTCGGTCGCCTCTTTGAACGCGCCAAAACGGCCGGTGACACTTTGCCAGACCGTTTTGAGACGATCGGCCGGCAGGACCTTCGTCATTGTGTCGTCGAAGTCCTTGACGGCAGCGGCGAAGTCCTCGCGGCTCAGGGTGAGAACGAACGCTTTGGCGTGGTCGGGAAAATCGGGAGCGTCCGTGGCGATGAGCGCCGAGAGTAACACGAGTGAGTGCATCAGTGTCTCGTCATGGTGAAAGTTTGGCGAGCGGGGCCGCGTGAGCGCCCCGAGGACGTGCACGCGTCAGGACGCGCGCACGTCCTCGGGGCG
>DATJGQ010000132.1:0-2913 GCA_035494815.1 Gemmataceae bacterium | reverse complement strand
CTGTTTTTCCTGGCCCAGAAGACGTTTATCGAAGGCATCGCGACAACGGGGATGAAAGGATGACCCGCATCCGGGCGGGCTTCTTTGTGGTAAGCTACGGCGGGTCTTCTCTCACGGAGCAATCATGAATCGTCTCGTCGTCGCGATCGTCGCAATGGGTTTGTTTGCGGGCATGTCCTTGGTCGGCTGCACGTCGGCCAAGCAGCCGGCCGTGCCGCCGGGCGCGGTGGACATGCATAACACCGTCTGCCCCGTCAGCGGCGACAAGGTCGGCGATTCCAAGTACATCGGCGTGTACGACAACAAGGTCTACCACCTCTGCTGCGACGACTGCCCGAAGGATTTCCAGAAGGACCCCCAGAAATACGCCAACGCCGTCGCGGCTGATCCGGTGAAGTACGGCGTGAGACAGTAGGGGCGGATGGAAATCCCGCCGTTATCGCGTGCTGGAGGGCGGGTGTCCTCACCCGCCGCGGCTGCTGGGGACAGCCGCCCTTGTATCTTCTGCTTCGCTCTTCCATCTTTGAAGAGTCTCGCTGACGTCGCGGCTGGCAGGCCGTGGCGTCAGCTTGGCGAGAGCCCTTAGCCGCCCTCGGTCCAGGCAGACCGTGTTGGAGCACGGGCCCGTCCGGCCACGCGAGTGTTGACCCGAACAGTCGCCCGGGCGACGGCTTCGGCCGCCAGCCCAAATCGCAAGGCAGGGTACCTCTCATGGCTTTGACTCTCGAACCCGACAGCGTCGGCATCGACGTCTCCAAGCACCGCTTCGACGTTCAGGCCGGCACGGAGTCCTTCTCGACCGGCACCGCCGACAGCGATGTGGCCACGCTCGTGCAACGACTCGCGGCGGCGAGCCCGCGATTGATCGTCGTCGAATCCACCGGCGGATACGAACGCGTCTTGCTTCATTCACTGCTCGACGCACGGCTTCCCGTCGCGCTGGTCAACCCGCGGCCCGTCCGCCACTTCGCCCGCGCGATGAACCTGCTGGCCAAGACCGACACGCTCGACGCCCGTGTGCTGGCGCTCTACGGTCAGGTCGTCCGGCCCCGTCCGCTGCAGGAATCGCCCGCAAACGCCGACGCGTTACGGCAGCTCATCGCGCGTCGCCGCCAGATCGTCGATGACCTGGTTCGCCAGCGTAACCACCGCGAACACGTCACGCTGGCGTTCGTTCGGGAATCGATCGATCGGCTGACCGCCGCGTTGCGGATCGAACTCGACGCCGTCGAAGCCGAGGTGCAGCGGCTGATCGATGCCGATCCGCCGGTTAAAGCACGCTTCGACACGCTGCTCACCGTCGTCGGCGTTGGGCCCGCCACCGCCCGCGTGCTGGTGACCGAACTGCCGGAACTGGGCCGGATCGACCGCAAGAAGATCACCGCGCTGGTCGGCCTGGCGCCCGTCGCCGACGAATCGGGCCTGCACCGCGGCCAACGCCACATCCAGGGCGGCCGCACCGTCGTGCGTTGTGCCTTGTACATGGCCACGCTCACTGCCACACGGCACAATCCTGTGATCAAGACCTACTACGCCCGCCTGCGCGACGCCGGCAAACCCAGAAAGGTGGCCATGGTCGCAGCCATGCACAAACTCCTGCTTCACCTCAACAGCATCCTCACCGAAAAGCCGAAAATGCCTTGACTGGCAAGACAATCGCTCCAGCGGGGCCGAGTTCTTTGACAAGCGGCTGTGTTGGAAGTCAAGTGTTTTGGAGAGGGGGTGTTGTTTGCCACGGTCGGTTCTCCCGGATTAGGAGGTTGAGGATCGTTAGCAGTTTGCGCATGGCGGCGACCATCACGACCTTGTAGGGCTTGCCGGCGGCCGTGAGACGTTCGGCGAAGGCCTGGATCGTCTGGTTGCACCGCCGGGCGCTGAAGGTGGCCATGAACAGGGCCGTTCGGACCGCGGCCCGGCCGCCCCAGGTGGTGCGTTTGCCACGCATCGAGCCGGAGTCCCGGTTCAGCGGGGCCACGCCGGCCAAGGCGGCGATCTGCTGGCGATTGAGCTTGCCCAGTTCCGGCAGGTCGCTGATCAGCTGCGAAGCGGTGGCATCGCCAACGCCCGGGACGCTGGTGAGCAGGTCTTTTCGATTCTTCCAGTCGTCATCGGACTCGATCAGCTTGGCGATCTGGCGGTCCAGGTCTTCCCGCTGCTGGTCCAAGACCCGCAGGACCTTGTTGATCATCGAGCGGGTGATCTTGTCGTCAGCGTCGTGCAGACGCATCTTCTCCGCCGCGGTCATCTGCGTGACCTGGCGGCGGCGGGCGACGAGGTTCAGCAGCAAGGGCTGATTCGTCGAGGGTTTGTCGCTGGGCCTGGGGTTTAACCTGCGGGCGAAGTCGGCCAGCAGGCGGGCGTCGAGGTGGTCGGTCTTAGCCAGCTTCCCTTGCGCCCGGGCGAACTCGCGGGCATGCCGCGGGTTGACTACGGCGACGGGCAACTCGGCCAGCATCAGGTCGACGGCCAGACGCCGGTGATGACGACCGGTGGCCTCGATCACGATCAGTTGCACGACGTGCTGGCCGAGACGGTCGAGGATCTGCTGCACACCAGCGACGGTGTTGTCGACGGTGAAGAGCTGATCGGCGGTATCGACAAAGACGTCGAGCTTGGCCTTGGCGACGTCGATGCCGACACAGACGGGAGGAACAGGAGGCTGGCTCATGAATCGGTCCCTTTCTCGCGGATGCGAGCCATGCCGACGATGCGGCACGCTCGGGCGGCTGTTCGGGCTTGGATCACGAGGCCGGCGACGATCGGGCTTTTCAACGGCACGGGTTCTGCCGGGTGAATATCGATCCGCCGCCGGCCGCTGCCCAACCCTCTCGGGAGAGGGGCGAGCAACGCTGGCCATTACACAGGAAGGAGACACTCGCGGGAACATACGAGCGTGAGTTTTGGGGGATTGGC
>DATJGQ010000131.1:0-2619 GCA_035494815.1 Gemmataceae bacterium | reverse complement strand
TTCTGGATGACGCGCTTCATTAACGTTGGCCCCGAAGTGAAAGCAGGTAGGCGACGACGTCGGCGACCTCCTGGGCCGCCAGGCGCCCGCGGTAAGAAGGCATGGCTGACGGCAGAAAACCGTGTTCCTTCAGATCGGTCTTCTGGAAGGCGCGCAAATCACCGGCCTGGTCGCGTAACTGGATCGAAAAGGTGTCCTGATTGAGCAGCGCGCCGCGAACGGTCTGACCGGACTTGGTAACAATCTGGAAGACGCGGTATGGAACGGCGACGTCGGCGTCGGGTTCGAGGATCGATCGCTCGAGCGTCGCCGCCGTCGGCGGCGCGGCGCCGCGTCCGCCGCCGCGCCCGCCGCCAGGACCGGCGCCTCCGGCACGAGGCGGTGCCGGTCCAAGGTCCGGTCCCGTCGTGGCGCCGGCGCCGTTGATCGCGTGACAGCTGGTGCACCCGCCCTTGCCTTCGAACACGACCTTTCCGCGCGCAGGATCGCCAGCGAGGCCGGTGCCGCTGCCCGCCGGAGCGGCCGGGGTCGCGGTCGGACTGACCCCGACCATCGAGCGGAGATAGGCGACTACGTTCAGCGCCTGCGTGGTCGAGAACTGGTGCGAGGGCATCGAGGTTCCGGGAATGCCGGCCTGAATCAGCTTGGCGATGTCGTCGTCCGAGTTGGCCCGCTTGAACTGTTTGAACAGCTCCACGCCTGGGACGCCCGCTCCGTCGTTGTTGTGGCAGCGGCCGCAATTGGCGTCGTACAGGGCGCGACCGGCGTCGATCTCCTGTTGCGTGTAGCTGTGTTGCTGCGCGCGTGGCGAGCCGGCGGTCAGGAAGACGGCCGCGGCAAAGCCGAGCGCAAACAGCCCCAGGGTCCGGTGAATCCGCATGGGGGCGGATTATAGCCGGTCGGGCTACGGGCTATGGGCTTCGGGCTACGGGCTGCGGGGGGTTCGGACTTTGGACTTTGGACTTTGGACGTCGCGTGGGGCGGACCTTGTCAGGCCGCGTGGGGCGGACCTTGTCAGGTCCGCCGTATTCGACACCCGTTCAGTCCCTCGTCAGCTTGAACGTTCCCTTGGTCGTGCCCTGGGTCCAGGTGCCGGTAATCGTGCGGTGGTACGAGGCGATGTCTTCGAGTTTGCCTTCGGCCGTGACATGGCCGGCGCGGCCGGATGCGTCCTTGCCTTCGGCCTCGAGACGGACCGTCCACGTGGCAGGATCGAGCGAGACCGACGTCAGCGGCGACTGATCGGGCCCGGGATTCAGCAGCCCGGTAATCACTTTGCCGTCCCAGTTCATGACCACGGTGATGTGTGTGCGTTCACCACCGGCGGCCCCCCAATCACCCGCCCACGTGCCGGTCAGCGGGTGACCTTCCTGGGCGTGCAGCGCGGCGGTTCGAGAGAGACCGATTCCAACCGGACCATGCAGCATGACGATCGCGGCAAGGATGATGACTACACGTCGCACGGGTCCTCCTCGATGACCTCGCCAGGGCTCCCGTGATCTGCAGGAACCCGGCAAAGGTAGAACGCGCGACATGTTAGCGCAACCGCGTGGGGCGAGCCTTATCCGGTTCGCCAGCGCCGGCCGGACCAGGTCCGCGCCACGTTGCGACCGCCTGCGACTGCGGGATCGCTCAGAATCTTTCAATGCGATATCGTTTGCACCGAGGAGACACATGCGATTGATCGTTGTCCTGACGCTGGCGGCGCTTCTACTGATGGTTCCCTCCGCGCATGCGGCAGACGATTGCGATCGGGCGTGCCTGAAGTCGACGCTCGGACAATATCTGTCCGCCGTAGCGAAGCACGATCCCTCCGCCGCACCGCTCTTCGCCGGCTTTCGCCAGACCGAGAACGCGGTCGTCAAGCGACCGGGCACCGGACTGTGGCAGACGATGACCGGGCTCGGCCGGTTGCAACGCTATTACATGGATCCGGTGACCGGGCAGGCGGCCTATTTCGGCCTCGTGAACGAAGGGACCATCGAGGCCATCGTCACGGTCCGCGTGCGTGTCGAGCGGCGGAAGATCACCGAGGCCGAGTGGTACATCGGCCGGCGCGGTGACGACTCGATGAACGGACCCGTCCAACCGAACGGGCAGGGCGGCAACCTGTTCAACCCGGACAACCTGGTGGCGAACGCGCCGGGCGAGGGGCCGGTCCCCCGTGAGGCGCGCGTGTCCCGCGACGAGATGATCGCCGCGACGAACAGCTATTTCGACGGCATCTCGTCGCACGACGGAAAGATCATCATGGCCACGCCCGGCTGCCCGCGTTTCGAGAACGGACAGACGATGGCCGGGCGGGGGAACACGCCGCCACCACCGGCGCCCGGCACGCCGCCTCCCGTCGGACCTCAGGGACGCGGCGCCGCCGGCGGCCCGCCGCTCGCGGCCGACTGCACGGCCGGTCTCGAGACGATCAACATTCAATTCGTTGCGGCGCGCAGATATCCCCTCATCGACGAGGAAGCGGGCGTGGTCATGGCCACCGCCGTGTTCATCCGTCCGCCCGGCCGGCCGCAACGCCGCAACGCGTTCGCCGAGTGGTTCTACTTCGATCGCGGAAAGATCAAGAGCATCTACTCGGCGATGTTCTATCCGCCCGACGACGTCCCGTTG
>DATJGQ010000130.1:0-7668 GCA_035494815.1 Gemmataceae bacterium | reverse complement strand
TCAAGAACCGCGGGCGTAAGCCCGTGGGTGAGCGCTCACCCACGGGCTTACGCCCGCGGTTCTTGAAGAACGCATTCGTCACTTCTTCGACAGCATCTCGACCGCCGCCCGCAAGCTTTTATGGCTCTCAAGGAATTGCTGGGAGAGGTGGTCCATCAACTGCAAAAACGCCAGCAAGTCATCCACCCGCTGGTATCTTTCTTTTACCTCCGCCGTCGCTGCCTGCTCGCCGAGGCTTTCCGCGGATAACTCATCGCGGCATTGCCGCAGCGTCGTCAACACCGGGTCGATCTCCCGTCGCTTCCGTTGCGCCGCGACGCGCGTGAACATCTCCCACACGTCGCTGACCGACGCGTATCGCTCTTTACGGTCGCCCCGCCGGTGCTCGCGCCGCACGAGGCCCCACTCGACGAGTTTCGCGAGATTCATACTGACGTTGCCGCGCGAGATGCCCAGCCGGCTCATCATCTCGTCCATCGTCAGGGCGGCACCGCTGATGTACAGTAACCCGTGAATGCGAGCCATCGTCGGATTGATGCCCCAGAGCGAACTCATGGTGCCCCAGAGGTCGACGAAGCGTGTCTCAATACTGGTCAGTCGGGCAGAAACGTCAACGGCAGGCGCATTCATTGATTTTGGCCTTTCAAAACCTTTGAAAATTGTACCGAAAACCGGCCGCCCCTGCCAATGTGCGTCGCCGAGCATGAGTCGCTGATGTCACGAATTCGCGTAAAAATCTGCGGGGTGACTTCGGTCGACGACGTTGTTGTCGCCGCCGACGCGGGGGCCGACGCGGTCGGGTTGAACTTTCATCCGGCGTCGCCGCGGTATCTTGATCCGTATGCAGCGCCTCCGCTCATTCGGGCACTTCCGCCTCTCCTGACGGCCGTCGGCGTCTTCGTCGAGCAACCGGTCCGACAGATGTGTGCGTTGGCCTACCAACTCGGGCTGCGGTCGGTGCAGTCGGTCGGCCGCGAGCCGCCGACCGAGGACACATATCCCTTCGGCCTCATCACCGCCTTTCGGATCCAGGGAGCTGCTGATCTTGATGAGATCCGGGCTTACGTCGATCGCATGCGAATCGCCGGTCGTCCGCCCGCGGCGGTGTTGATCGATGCATGCGTCCCAGGCCAGTACGGCGGAACCGGCCAGACGGCTCCGTGGCGGTTACTCACCGACTTCGACCCCGGCGTGCCGCTGATCTTGGCCGGCGGCTTGACGCCGGAGAACGTCGCGGAGGCGATCCGCATCGTCCGGCCCTATGGCGTGGATGTGGCCAGCGGGGTCGAATCGAGCCCCGGACGAAAGGATCCCGAGAAAGTCCGGCAGTTCGTCGAGGCAGTACGCCGCTCCTGAGACTTTGACGGGCCCGGTGCTAATTCTTCTTGGGGGAAGTCTTCCCCGGGCCGCGCTCCACGCGGCGGATCATCGTAATCTCGTTGCCGCGGTCGTTGTGGCGCACCTCGGTCATGAACGTGCGGACGAGCAGCAGACCGCGGCCGCTCACTTTCTCCATGTTCGCCGGGTCGGTCGGGTCGGGAAGGGCCGACGGGTCGAAGCCGGGGCCCTCGTCGCGGATGATGTAGACAGCTTCCCGCGGTGTTTCTCGAGCGGTAATGTGGACGCGCCGATCCTTGTACGGCGCCTGCCGCCGCCGCTGGTCGGCGAGCTTCTCATACGCCGAACCGTCCTGCTCGCGCAGCGCCGAATCCAGTTCCAGGTTGCCGTGATCCATCGCGTTGAGGATCGCCTCCCGCAAAGCGATCGACAGCCGCAGGACGGTCGTATCGTCGCACGAGGTAATGTCCCAGAAGCTGTCCTTCAACCGGCCGACCAGGGGCGGGATGAAGGCGGGGTCGTTTTCCAGGCGGAACTGTGATTCCGTTTGCGTCACACAACCCATGAGGTCGCGGTGCGCCCGCTTGGCCTGGGCCGCGGCTAATACCGATTCCACCGTCTCGCTGAGGTCCTTGGCCAACTTCCGCTTCGGCACGTAGCTCGCCGCGCCGCTCCGCAGCGCTTGGACCGCGACCTCTTCGCTGCCGTGTGCCGTCATCACAATCACTGGGGTGAGCGGGTACTTTTCGCGGATTTGCAACACGAGCTCCAGGCCGTCCATCTCCGGCATCTGCATGTCGGTCAAGACGGCGTCCGGCTTTTCGCGCTTGATCATGTCCAGCGCTTCCCGCCCGTTGCTGGCGTACACGGGCTCGACGCCTTCCGGGTGCTCGAGGTCCACCGCGATTGTCCGGCTCGCCAGCAACTTTCCGGCCATCTGCCGATCGACCGGGGAATCGTCCACAATCAGTACCTTGATCATGTTTGCTCCCCCTGACAGGGATTGGTGACAGCGAGGGTCGCGCTAGTGTCGCAAGTCCGCCAAGGCCGGGGCAAGCCGGGCCATTTCCTTCTCCAGTTCGTCCAGTGCTTCCCAACCTTGGGCGAGGTTACCTTCGCGGGCAAGCGATTCCAGTCGCTGCGCGGCCGAAGCCGCGGTTTTGGCGGCGAACGTCCCCAACGAACCTTTGAGCGGATGGGCGGCCGCATTCAACCCGGCCGAGTCGTGTCGTTTCAGCGCCTCCTTGATCGCAGACATCCAGCGTGGCGCCTGGTCGAGAAATGTCGCCGCCAACTCGCAAAGCAGGTCGGCATCGCCGCCAACATAGGCGAGCGCCTCGTCCCGATCGAACACGGAGTCTGGCGCGGGGCCAGGGGCAAAGATCGCGTCGGCCGGACGTGAACTCGCTGTCACGTCGCCGAGCACCTCGTACAGATCCTCGGCGCGGACCGGTTTCGCGACGTACGCGTCCATCCCGGCGGCCAGGCACCGTTCCCGGTCGCCGCGCATGGCGTGCGCGGTCATGGCCACGATGGGAATATGTGTCCCGCACACCCGCTCTCGATCGCGAATCGCGGCGGTGGCCTCAAACCCATCCATCTCCGGCATTTGCACGTCCATCAAGATCGCGTCGAACGGCTCCCGATCGAACGCCGCCAACGCTTCCCGGCCGTCGCCGACGACGACGACCCTGTGGCCGCGCTTCTCCAGAAGCCCGACCGCGAGTTTCTGGTTCACCGCGTTATCGTCGGCCAACAGCAACCGCAACGGCCGAGGCGCGGCTCCAGAGTTCGCATCGAAGTCGGGGTCGTGTTTGGGCTGTTCACCGTCCTCTATCCGCCGTTTAGTCCCGTCGGCCTCCTCGCCGCCCAGAGCGGTCATAATTGCGTCGAGGAGTGTCGATTGTCGTACGGGCTTGGTCAGATAACTGGCAATGCCCAAGTTTCGGCAGCGGGCCGTGTCCTCCCGGCGGTCGGCACTCGACAACATCATGAGCGTCGGGGTGTGGTCCGAGTGGCGAATCCGCTCGGCCAACATGAACCCGTCCATGTCAGGCATCATCGCATCAAGGAGTGCCAGACCGAACGGCGCCCCCGCGGCCCGCGCCTGATCTAAGGCGTCGAGCGCCGCCGGGCCGCCGTCCGTCGTCGTCGGCCGCATGCCCCAGTTGCCGAGCATTTCTTGAAGGATCCGCCGGTTCGTCGCGTTGTCGTCCACGACGAGCACGCGCAGGCCCCGAACCCTGTCCGGGTCCGCCGGTGCCGGCCGCGACGTCGGCCGGGTAGCCGGGGCGAAAGGCACCGTGACATGGAACGTGCTGCCGCGGCCGGGTTCGCTATCGACCCACATTCGACCGCCCATCATCCCGACCAACCGCGCCGCGATCGCCAGGCCCAGCCCGGTGCCGCCGTACTTGCGGGTTGTCGACGCGTCCGCCTGTGTAAAGGCTCGGAATAGCTTCTCCTTTTGCTCGGGCGCGATGCCAATGCCGGTGTCGCGGACGGAGAAATGCAGCGAAACAGTCGGCGGCGGGCAGCAGGCAGCGGGTACTGAAGACACTTCTTCTTTACTGCCTGCTGCCTGTTGCCCGCTGCCTACAGTTTCCACTCGCAGGACGACCTCGCCGCGCTCGGTGAACTTGATCGCGTTGCCGAGCAGGTTGACGACCACTTGCCGCAGGCGGTGCGGGTCGCCGGCGAGCGCGTCGGGCACGTCGGCGGCCACGTCGCCGGCGAGCTCCAGACCTTTCTTGTGGGCGCGCGTCGCGAGGGTCGCCACGGTGTCGTCGAGCGTATCACGGAGGCCGAAGTCGACGACTTCCAGGTCGAGCTTGCCGGCCTCGATCTTGGAGAAGTCCAGGATGTCGTTGATCACGGTCAGCAAGTGGTCCGCGGAAGTTTTCACCATCCCGACGTATTCGCGCGCTTCAGGAGTCAGGTCGGTGTCGAGCGCCAGTTCCGTCATGCCGATGATGCCGTTGAGCGGCGTGCGGATCTCGTGGCTCATGTTGGCGAGGAACTCGCTTTTGGCCCGCGTCGCCGCTTCCGCAACATGCATGGCGCGGACCGTCTCTTGCTCCGCACGCTTGCGATCGGTGATGTCGCGAGAAATCCCGAATGTGCCGACGATCCGCCCGCACGGGTCTCGCAACGGCATCTTGGTCGTGAGCACCCAGCGCTCCCGGCCGTCGGTCCAGGTCTCCTTCTCTTCCTTGCCGACGAGTGGTTCACCCGACCGCATAACCTCCTGCTCGTCGGCCGCGGCCGAATGTGCGTGGTCCTCCGAGAAGAAATCGAAATCGGTCTTGCCGACCGCGTCCGCGGGGTCCGTCAGGCCCACCCGGGTGGCCAACGCCCGGCTCATGCGCGTGATCCGACTCTTGTCGTCCTTGAAGTAGATGCTGTCCGGAAGGTTCTCCAGCAGACAGTGCAAGAGATGGCGTTCGTGAGTCAGCGCCTCTTCGGCCTGCCGGCGCTTGAGGAACTGGCCGACCTGGCCACCGACGGCGGCGAGCATTCGCAACAGCTCGTCGTCGGGCTGTTCGATCTCGTGGTTAAAGAACTCGATGACGCCCAGGGTGTCGCCGCCGACCGTAACGGGAAACGCGAACGCCCCGTGCAGGCCGGCGCGATCGGCCGCCGGGCCGCGCGGGAAGTTCTGATCGCGAACGACGTCGGGGATCCACGCCGGCTGTCCGTCGGCCCAAGCGCGGCCCGGCAACCCGAGCCCCGGCGTAAAGCTGGTTTGACGGCAAAGCGAAGCGAAGTCGTCGAGTCGCGCGGACGGGACGTGCCACGTCTCTTGGCACCGAAGCACGCCGTCTCGCGGATCGACCCGCCACATCGACCCATACTCCCAACTCAGACTTTCGCCGATCGCTCGCAGGATGGCCGGCACGGCATCGGCGGTCTCCGGCGATCCCGCCAGCACTCGGGTCGTGGTGTATTGCACGGCCAGTCGTCGCTCGGCGCGACGTCGTCGGCGGTCCGCCCGATTGAGCGACGCGGCGTTGGCCCAGATCAGTCCGGTAAAGATGACGATGTTCGCGAGCGTGAAGAGGGAAAGGGCCGTGACGGTCCCGAGCACGCCGCTGCGTTGGCCGATCAGGCACAGCCAGCCCACCACCGGCGGGATGAGGATGGACGCGGGCAGCAGACGCCGCGCGAGCGCCCCGCCGGCGCCGCTACTGCTGACGACCGCCATCAGTCCACGATCCGGCCGCGCGGCCAGGATGCCGACACTCGTCAGCGCGAAGCACACGGCCGTGTTGGCGGCCATTGGGATGGAAAGTTCGATCCGTGTCAAAGGCAAAGCCGTGTAGGCGTAGCCGATGATCGCCAGCAGCGCAATGAATGCGACGACCAGCGCCAGGATCTGCGCGGCCGAGACGCCCCGCCGGGCCCGCGCGTCGAGCAGCAGCAGGGCCGATCCTACGAGCAGAAAACTAGCCGCCGTTTCCGGCGCCATCCGGTTGACGTGGCCGGTCTGCGCGGCCTCCCGGTCCAATTGGGCCCGGAACAGCCATTGGTCCGGGCCGCCGTCCCAGGCGAACAGATAGCCGCCGATTCGCAGGAGTGCCAACAAGATGACGCCGGCGGCGCAGCCCAGGCCGACCGGCGATCGGCCGCCGTCCGCCGGCTCGGCACGAGTCCAAAGCGCGACCGCCGCCAACAGAAAGGCGACGCCCGTGCCACCGGGGTTCATCGCCGTCAGGCCAGGCAGGACGCTCCGCAGCACTCGGATGTCGAGAACCCAGCCCGCGATCACCAAGCCGCTGATGACGGCGACGGCAACGGCGGCGGCCCGCACGAATCGCTTTGCGCCGGCGAGGAACTGTGGGTGAAAGGGCCGAGTCATGACCCACCTCGGCCTTAAGTGTCCCGCGGCCCGTCGCCGAAAGCAAGGAGTCTTGGCGAGCGTCGGGGCGTAAGTCTTGGCGAGCGTCGAGGCGTAAGCCCGACGTGGATTTCGTTAGGGTGAGCGTCGAAACCTAAACTTGACTTGTGTGCTCTCTAGCGCATGCAAGCTTCCACGTCGGGCTTACACCTCGACGCTCGCCTAACAGAAAAACATTTCCTTCCCCTGTCACATCCCCGATACTCCGGCAGGTATTCCCCCGGAGAATCCCAATGGTGGACGCCCCGAACGACTCGGCGGAGACGCTACGCCTGCTCGACCGCATTCAGGCCGGCGACGCCGCCGCGTTCGATCGGCTCTTCGAGCGACACCGGTCGACGCTCCGGGGCTTCCTTGATAACCGCATCGACGACCGGCTGCGGGCCCGGCTCGACCCGTCCGATGTCGTGCAGGAGACGCACATGGAGGCGTACCGGCGGCTCGACGACTACCTCGCCCGCCGGCCGATGCCGTTCCACGTCTGGCTACGGAAGACCGGTTACGAACAGTTGCTGATGCTCCGTCGCCGCCATTTGCGGGCCGGCCGCCGGGCCGCCGGGCGCGAGGAGCCGTTGCCCGACCGCTCGTCGTCCGTCCTCGCCCGCCGGCTCGCCGGTCGCGGCTCGACGCCCAGTCAGCGGCTGGAGCGGGCCGAGCGGGCCGAGCGCGTCCGCCGCATGCTCGCCCGTCTGTCCGCCGAGGACCGCGAGGTGCTCCTGATGCGAAACTACGAGGACCTGGCGTACGGCGAAATCGCCGGCCTTTTGGACATCACCCCGGCCGCCGCCCGCCAGCGGCACGGCCGGGCGCTCATGCGGTTGAGCCGGCTCCTCGGCGAAGGCTCCGGAGGGGATGACCATGGCTAACCCGACCATGACGAGCGACCCGGCGCTGGAGTCCCAGCTGGCCCGGGCCGTCGACGAGTTCATGTCCGAATACCGGCACGGCCGCCGGCCGGCCGTCGAGGAGTTCGCTAAACGCCACCCGGACGTGGCCGAGGACCTGCGCCGGATTCTGCCCGCCCTCGCCGTGCTGGGCTCGTCCGATTCGGCAACTGACGTGAACGGTTCGGACGCCGAACTCGGCATGCTCGGCGATTTCCGCCTGGTCCGCGAGGTCGGCCGCGGCGGCATGGGGATCGTCTATGAGGCGGAACAAATCTCCCTGACCCGCCGCGTCGCCCTGAAGGTCCTGCCGTTCGCCGCGACGATGGACCCGAAACATCTGCAGCGTTTCCACAACGAGGCGCGGGCGGCGGCCGGGCTGCACCACGAGCACATCGTGCCGGTGTACGGCGTCGGCTGCGAGCGCAGCGTCCACTTCTACGCCATGCAGTTCATCGACGGCGTGACATTAGCGCACGTCATCGCAGCGATGCAACCGGAGTCTGAGCCGAGCCGGGAGCGTAAGCGACCGGAGGACGCAACGGCGGC
>DATJGQ010000129.1:0-6140 GCA_035494815.1 Gemmataceae bacterium | reverse complement strand
GAGTCGAACGCAAGCCTCACGGATGGCCTCCCGGTATTCTATCAGACATCGTACCACACGCCGTCTTACGTAAGGCAAGAATGGAGCAGGTATTTCGACGTCATCACCATTGTGCCGGAGGGGCTCGACAATTGGCAGGATGTGATCCTGCTGCAGAAGCGATCGGGCCACGCAAACGACCTCCAGCCCTAAGAGCGTGTTCAGAAAGCGGATTAACTGGTCAAGCGTCGGAGCATCAGATGGATCATCGCCGTGTGGACGAATGCCGCGCTGGACTCGGGAGTGCGCTCGAAGTCCTTGCTCAGCCGGCGGCTGCGGCCCAGCCAGCCGAACGTTTGCTCGACGATCCACGTTGGCAGTGGCCGGAACCTGCCTGCCGGTTTGGCCACCACCTCCAGCCGCCTGCCACACATCAGGGTGACCCAGTCGGCTGCCGCCCGGTAGGACCCGTCCACGAACACCGCCAGCAGCCGCTTGACGGCCCGGCGGGCCCGCCAGAGCACCCACTTGCCGCTCTCGGCGTCCTGCACGTCCGTCGGCTGGATCATGAGCAACCAGAACAGGCCGAGAGTGTCAACCGACATGTGCCGCTTGCGCCGCGGGCGGGCGCCAGGCCACCGGTTGTCAGGCGTTCATACATTTCGAGCGCGTAATGTTACTTTTATGCATGATTTTGATCACACAAGCGCTTTGAAGCGGAGCAGTGTGAACGGACTTGCCTGTGTGACCCTGCGTTTGATTATCATTGGATACTTGTCGCCGTCTGCGGCGCAATGAAGCGTTAATCAGATTCGTATGGCGTGTTCGGTGCATGTTCGAGACGCCTTATTCGAGACCCATAAATAAAGGGACGTCGAGTCCGCGAGCGGACCGACCTCAATTTGTCGCCGAGTCACATTTGAAGACGCAGACGCGGGGGATTCTCGTGAGCCGTTTGTTGCTGGTCCAGCCCAGCGAATTCTTCCTGCATATCCGGGCGGGGTCATCGACGCCCCGGGCGCAACCGATGGCTGTTGCCCGGGGGGTCGACCACGCCGCGCCGGCCACCAGGAGTGGGGAAGTGTTGCTCACGTTGGACCCAGCGGGCGACGTCGATAGGTGGGGCCGAGATGCGCAGGTTTGTGGATCGCCCACATGAAATGGCGGAAAACTATCGTGGTAGGCGGGGCAATTGTGGGGAAGCCCTTCCACGGGGGCCACACTTGGGTATTCCTTCAATACCTGCTAGGATTTCGCCAGCTCGGATGGCACGTTCTCTTCATTGACCACCTCGACCCGGCCCAATGCTCGGACGCCGCCGGCGAGCCCTGTGCGCCGGCTATCTCCCGGCAGGGTCGCTTCGTGCAAGATGTCATGGACAGGTACGGCCTAGAAGAGTCTTATTGCGTGCTAATCGGCGATGGGCGGGAAACCCTCGGTATGGCGCGAGCAGAGGTGATCGCTCGTGTTCGACATTCGGCATTGCTGCTCAATGTCATGGGCTTCCTACGTGATGGGGAAATCCTGGCGGCCGCCCCGCGTCGCGTATTCCTCGACATCGACCCCGGGTTCGGTCAGATGTGGAAGGAACTCGACATGGCGGATGTCTTTGCCGGGCACGACGACTTCGTCACCATTGGCGAGAACATCGGCCGCCTAGGGTGCCCGGTCCCGACGTGCGGGCTGAATTGGGTGTCCACGCCGCAGCCGGTCGTACTCGACCACTGGCCGGCGACGTCGCCACCGTCCGAAGGGCCGCTCACGTCCGTGGCGAGCTGGCGCGGGGCCTACGGGCCGGTGGAGTACCTGGGCACGGTGTACGGCCTGCGCGTTCACGAATTCCGCAAGTTTGCCGGCCTGCCCCGGCGGTGCCACTTCCGCTGTCGGCTCGCGCTGGACATTCACCCGTCGGAAACAAAGGACCTGGCGCTCCTCGCCGAACACGGCTGGGAGTTGGCCGACCCGCGGCGGGTGGCCGGCGACCCGTGCGCGTACCAGGCGTTCATCCGGGAGTCGGCGGCCGAGTTCATGGTGGCCAAAGGGATGTATGTGCAGACGGGGTGCGGCTGGCTGAGCGACCGCAGCTTGTGCTACCTAGCCACCGGCCGGCCAGTACTAGCGCAGGACACCGGTCTGAGCGGCCTGTACCCGACTGGTCGGGGGCTCATCACCTTCACGACGCCGGACGAGGCGGTAGCTGCGGCCGAGGAACTGCGGCGGGACTACCTCCGCCACGCGCAAGCGGCGCGGGCGCTGGTCGAGGAGTACTTCGACTCTGACCGCGTGCTCGGCCGGTTGCTCGACCGGCTTGGCGTGGAATGACGAGGGTGATTCCGTGACGACGGTGGTAGTCGGTGGGGCGCTGGCAAACAGGCCGGGTAACGGCGGCGGGGCGTGGGTCCGGCTGAACTGGATCCTTGGCCTTCGGCGGCTCGGCTGCCACGTCCATTTCGTCGAGGAGCTCGGCCGAGCGGCTTGCACGGACGCTGCCGGGGCGCCCGCCGCTTTCTCAGAGAGCGTCAACCTTGCGTGGTTTCGCCGTGTGACGACCCAGCTGGGACTTGGTGAGGTGACGACGGTGGTGTACGACGGCGGGCCCGAAACCGACGGCCTCCCCTACGCCAGCCTGCTCGACCTCGCGGGGTCGGCCGACCTGCTGGTCAACCTAGGCGGGCATGTCGCCTCCGAGCCGCTATTCAGGCGGTTCCGAAAGAAGGTGTACGTCGATCTCGACCCTGGTTTCACGCAGGCGTGGCACGCGGCCGGCAACGACGGGGCGCGGCTCGCAGGTCACGACCAGTATTACTCCGTCGGGGCTAACGTCGGCCGGCCGGATTGCCCGATTCCAGGTTGCGGTGTGGACTGGCGGCCGATCCGCCCACCCGTCGTCCTCAACCAGTGGCCGATGGCGGACTCGCCAGCCGACTGGCGGTTCACGACCGTGGGCAACTGGCGCGGCCCGTTTGGCCCGGTCGAGATCGGCGGCCAAACGATGGGCCTCAAGATCCATGAGTTCCGCAGATTCTTCGACCTGCCTGCCCGTACCGGGCTGGCATTCGAAGCGGCGCTCAATATCCACCCGGCGGACGCGAAAGACCGGGAGGCCCTGCGGCGACACGCCTGGCGCCTCGCGGACCCAGCGGAAGTCGCGGGTGACCCGAGTGCGTTCCGAGACTACGTCCTCGGGTCGGCGGCCGAGTTCTCTGCCGCACAGGGCGTCTACGTCGGGACGAACAGCGGCTGGTTCAGCGACCGGACGGCGTGCTACCTGGCCGCCGGCCGGCCGGCTCTGGCCCAGGACACGGGGTTCGGGCGCACCATTCCGGTCGGCGAAGGGCTGATCCCTTTCCGCACACCGGATGAAGCTGCGGCCGGCGCCGTTCGGATCGCCCGGGAATACGACCGGCACTGCCGCGCGGCACGGGCGATCGCCGAGGAGTACTTCGATTCCGACCGCGTCCTCGGCCGGCTTCTGAAACAGGTGCAGGTCGCCGCATAATGGACACGGCCAGGCGGCTCTGGCCCAACTCCCGACGGAGGAGCCGTCGAACCGGGTCAGCTACCGCTCCCGGCAGAAGGCGATGGTGGATACCCAGCTTTGAGAAGCCCGGGCATCGGCTGTTTCGAATCTGAGCAGCCGATGACATGGCTGCGCAAAAGAGAGTCGGCTAGTCTAACTGGCGACATGAACACTGATGTGCCAATGGCGGTATTGCACCACAAATCGACTTCGAATCGGTCGTCCGGGCCGTTTCTCACATCATGCAGCCACGATGCGACTATGAAGATGCGGTCGGTGAACGCTGCGTCGGTAGTGCCACAGGGCCGCTAGTGCACCCGTTAACACAAGGGCAATCGAACTGGGCTCGGGGACGGGTGCGACGACGTCGGCAAAGGTGTTTCCTAGGCGGATCTCGTCGACGCTCCAGGTCGCCGATGCCCCCGTGCTGATCGATACCCCAATCAGCGAGCTGATGTTGAGGTCGGTCTTCGTGGCGTCGGCGACGGACGGCTCGGTTCCGCCGGGGGTCGGGTTCACGTACAGTCGAAAGGTGTCGTTGCCGGCGGTGAAGTCGAAGCGGACGACGAGCAGCGCCGTCGTCCCGAGCACCTCGGGTCGCGAAGTTGAGACTTGGCCGTTGCCGACGCCGTTTTCGAGCGCGTAATTGCCGAGAGTCCCGCCGCCGGGTTTGCCGACGAACAGGCTATTGGGATTGTTCTCGTCCCCGAAGACCAAGCCGCCGTAATCGGGGCCGTTGTTGACGGGGTCTGGGCCAACTGTGTCTCTGCGGAGTAAGAAGCTGGCGTACCGTGTCGTGCCGGCGGCGCCGAGCGCTGTGCCGAGATTGCGGATGTCGTACGAGAATCTCCCGCCCGTGACGACGCGGTTCCCGGTGGTACTCAAGCTGCCGAACGTCAGGCTGCCGGCCTGAATCGTCTCGGGCACGAGGTCGTTCTGGTTTCCTGTTCCAAAGCTCGGCTCCGACCATGCGTTGCCCCAACCCGTGCCGCCGTTCAAACCATTCAGGTTGGTGCCCGCCGAGTAGTTGAACCCTTCATAGGCGATCACCTGCCCAACAGCCGACGAACTGGCCGCAACGAGCTGTATCAATCCGGCAAGAGTCCAACGCACGGTTGTCGACGGCATCATTACGATCTCCTTGGAGCGGGGCTGCAGAATAGAGGGCTGGTCTGGTCTGCAGTCGTCGGTATTCGGCGGCAAACACTCTACAGCAGAAGAGCGTTGTTTTGCAGGTGGTCCGCCACTCGCCCGTCAAAAACGAATCTATATCTTCAGTATGCGTTGACGCACTTGCGTGGAGCAAAAACCGCTCCAAACGCGCCTCAAAGATACTAAATTTCCGACAGAATCTCGACATCGTTAACCGGTCGGGTGTTTCGGAAAACGCCTGATTGACTCGCGACCAGTTTGGCTCCGTCGGCGGCAGGGCGGCGGCGACGAGTCCGAAATCGGAGGGCGCGGCTTGAAATACCTGCTCCGTGTCTTGCGTTACTTGCAGCCGCATTGGCGGCTGCTCACGGCCGTCCCGTCCTCGCGCAGGACACCGGCAGCGGTGACCGATACCCCATCGGCGAAGTTTGCTGATTTTCTCGACGCTCGACGAGGCCGCGGCCGAGGCGGAAGCAATTCGCCGCCATTACGACCGGCAGTGCCGCGCCGCCGGGAGATCGCTGGGGCGCACTTTGGTTCAGCGACCGGACCGTCCGCTATCTCGCCTCGGGCAAGCCGGCGCTCGTGCAGGACTCCGGCTTCGGCCGGCATCTACCGATCGGTGAGGGGCTCCTAGCATTCCGCCGCTCGACGAGGCCGGCGCCGGCGCCGAGAGCATCCAGGCCGACTACGACCGGCACTGCCGGGCGGCGCGGGGGATCGCCTATGAGTTTTTCGACTCCGGCAAAGTCCTCGGCGGTCCTACAGGGGGGCACAATCGCTCGGTAAACTGATGGCCAAATCTTCCATCGTCGTGAGCGGAATGATCGCAACCGACCCGCATCAGGGCGGCGCAACCTGGGCGGTCCTCCAGTATGTGCTAGGCTTTGGTCGTCTCGGACATGATGTCTACTTCATCGAACCGGTCAGGACGCAGGCGATCCGTCCGACCGGTGCGCCGCTAGCCGAGTCAGTCAATGCCGACTACTTCCGCCGGGTGGCCGATGACTTCGGACTGGAATCGAACGCGGCCCTCCTGCGGGAAGGGACGCGAGAGACCGTCGGAGCCCCCTATGAGCAACTCGTGCGAATCGCCGGACGCGCCGACCTACTCGTCAACATCTCGGGCATGCTCACCGATCCGGAACTGACCGGCCCGATTTCGACGCGCGTCTACCTCGACCTGGACCCGGCGTTCAACCAACTCTGGCACACGCAAGGCGTGGACATGCGCTTTGCCGGCCACACGCACTTCGTCACCATCGGCCAGGCCATCGGCCGGTCCGACTGTGCGGTGCCCACTTGCGGCCTGAATTGGATTTCCACACATCAACCGATCGCGTTGGACCGTTGGCCCGTCGCTGGACCAATCTTCCACGACGCGTTCACGACCGTCGGCAACTGGCGAGGCTACGGGTCGGTCGAGAACGGCGGCGTGTTTTACGGGCAGAAGGCCCACTCATTGCGCAAGCTAATCACGCTACCCCGG
>DATJGQ010000128.1:0-2212 GCA_035494815.1 Gemmataceae bacterium | reverse complement strand
GCGAGGTTGCGGACGATCCCGCAGAACCACGCGCCGAACCGGGCCGGCTCGTTCAGGTCGCCCAGCCGCTCCCATGCCCGCACGAACGCGTCCTGCACCACGTCGCCCGCCCGGTCGGCGTCGCCGAGCGATGCATAGGCGATCGAGAGCGCCGCCCGCTCGTACCGGCGAATCAGCTCCGTAAAGGCGGACGGGTCCTTTTGCTGCGAGCGGCGCACGAGGGCCGCCAGCGCATCAGTCCCGTCCGGCGCGTTCGCCGCTTCGGTTTCAGGTCTGGATCGTGCCGACTCGTCCAAGCGGCGATCTCCCGAGAGGCTTGGGCCTTTCCCTGACAATTTAATAGACGAGCGGAGCGGGGCGACCTAACCGGCCGGGCCACAGGGGCTCGCCCATATGGGGAATGCCTCTAGCAGTTATACGCGGTCGGGCGGAGACGGTTTCAAAGCCGCGTGATCCTCGAACGGGCCGACCTCAGGCGTAAACCGTTGGCGGAGCGGACCTTCGGTCCGACCGTTCCGCGTGGATGGGCCTTGGCGGGTCGCGCGCCGGGCTCCGCTTGACGTTACATCGGGGGGCCGATAGTGTCGCCGCCCGCATGACCGGACCGCTCAAGCGAACGCCCTTTTACGACTTCCACGTCTCGGCCGGGGCGCGGATGGTCGAGTTCGCGGGTTGGGAGATGCCCATCATTTACCGGTCGATCGCCGATGAGCACCAGCAGACCCGCCAGAGCGGCTCGATTTTCGACGTCTCGCACATGGGGCGCGTCCAGTTCTCCGGCCCCGACACGACAACGTTCCTGCAAAAGGTCCTCACCCGCAGCGTCGCCGAGCAGAGGGTCGGCCAGAGCCGTTACAGCCTGGTTTGCAACGCTTCGGGCGGCGTGATGGACGACGTGATCGTCAGCCGCGACGCGAAGCACTGGCTGATGGTCTGCAACGCCAGCAACCGCGAGAAGTTGCTCAAGCACTTCCACGACGTCCGCCACAACGACGACCTCGATTTCGACATGGCGGATGAGACGGAATCCACCGCGATGGTCGCGATCCAGGGGCCGCGGGTGATCGAGCGGATCGGAGAGATCCTGCCGGTGGACGTGCGGTCGATGAAGCGCTACACCTTCCAGACCGACAGCATCCTGCTGACCAAGTTCACCGTCTTCCGCAGCGGCTACACCGGCGAGGACGGGGTCGAGCTGATCCTCCCGGCTAAGGCCGCGTCGATGGGGATGAAGATGCTGTCCGGCCAGATGACGAAGGAAAACGCCACGATCAAGCCGGCCGGCCTGGGCGCCCGCGACACGTTGCGGCTCGAAGCCGCGATGCCGCTCTACGGGCACGAGCTGACCGAAACCACCGACCCGCTCTCGGCCGGCCTCGCGTGGGCGGTGGACCTGAACAAGGACTTCATTGGCGCCGAGCCGCTGCGGAAGATCGCGGCCGAGGGTCCCAAGCGCAAGCTGGTCGGACTGGAACTGGAAGGCCGCCGGATCGCACGCCAGGGCATGGCGGTGAAGGCAGGAGAAGCGACGGTGGGCGAGATCACCAGCGGCACGTTCGGCCCGACGCTCCAGAAAAGCATCGCCATGGCCTACGTGGACGCCGACCGCTCGGCGGTGGGTACCGAGTTGGCGGTGGACTTGAAAGGCACAGCGAACGCCGCCAGGGTGGTGCCGCTGCCGTTTTATAAGCGGAGTGGGTGAGTGTGATCGAGGATAGCGCCTGAAAATTCTCCGACACCATTGCTCGTCCTGTCATCCTGAGCGGCAGCGAAGGACCTCTCGTCCATCGGGCGGCCGGTACAAGAATTAGCAGGCCCTCGGCTTGGAACGAGAGTCCCTTCGGAGTACCTCAGGGTGACGTGCTTTGCCTGAAACAGGAAACCAACCATGGCTGACACCCCCTCCGACCGCCGCTACCTCCCCTCGCACGAATGGCACCAGCCCGACGGCGACGTCATCACGATCGGGATCACGCAGTTTGCCGCCGACGAGCTGACGGACGTCACTTACGTCTCGCTCCCCAAGCCCGGCACGAAGGTGCAGGCGAACGGGCGGTTCGGCGAAATCGAGTCGGTCAAGGCCACGAGCGACCTGTACAGCGGCGTCGGCGGGACGGTGACCGAGGTGAACGAGCAACTCAAGAATAACCCCGGGCTGGTGAACAACGACCCGTACGGGATGGGCTGGATGATCAAGGTGAAGGCCGACAAC
>DATJGQ010000127.1:0-4998 GCA_035494815.1 Gemmataceae bacterium | reverse complement strand
GGGGGGGACGTGGACCTGCTTGTAATCCCACTTTTGCACCGACTGGGCGGGCCTTTCCTGAGCGGCTACCGGCCCGCGCGAGACCCACGCCATCGTCACAACCAAACCCACGGCGACCGTCCCGCCTAAGACGGAGATTCTCTTCATGCTCCAACCCTCCAGAAAATGTTCGCCGGCCCAAACACCCGCTCACCGGCCGCACGGGCGGAGAAGATTGTACGCCGCGCGCCGATGGAATAAGTACGCGGTCCGGATTGGTCCTGGTGATGTCGGACGGCACCCGGGAAACCTGGACCCGCGCCCCGGCGGACTGACTTGGGAGCCGCCTCGCGTTGCAGAGACCTACGGTAGGATCGTGCCGAAGCGGCTGCGGAAGGCGGCGAGGTCCGAACCGTTGATGGCCCCGTCGCCGTTGAAGTCGAGGTCGGACCGATAGTTGGCATCCGCCGCGGAGGCGCCGAACGCCTTCCGCAACTCGGCCAGGTCGAGCCCGTTGACGGCCTTGTCGCCGTTGACGTCGCCGTAGAGGCGGTGCAGGTCGAGCGTGAAGTCCCCGCCCGCGGTGCCGTTCGCGTCCCCGTCGAGCGGCTGGCTTGAGCCACTCACTTTGGCGGAGAGAATCGTCAGCCGGTACAGGCCGTCCGTGAGCGAGCCGAACTCGGTCAATGCACCGCTGAAAGTGAGGCGGGCGATGCTCTGCGTCGCGGTCGAGGCGGACAGGTCCACGGCGAGGGTCACGTCACCCGTGGAACCCTCGGGGCCGACGCGGGTCAGTTGGAAGGCCGTGGCCGGGTTGGCCGGCAGGGTGGCGAGACCGGTGAAGGTCACGGCGAGGTCGGTCACTCGCGACCGCTGGGCAGCCCCTCCGTCGACGACGACCGACGACACTTGCAAGCCAGGATTCTGGCCATCGCCGAGGTTCACGCTCAGCCCGATCAGACCGGCAGGCAAGGTCGAGGAGTCCACGACATCGTTGCCGCCGAGCGTGTTGAGCGTCAGCGTGTCGTTCGCCGCCTCCGCGCCGGTGATGTTCACCTTGGGATCCAGGCCGCCCACGCCAATGATGGTTCCGTTTTTGAACGCCTCGATCTGGACGGTGTCGTCCCGGTCGGTGCCGTTGACGATGACGGCGTCGGCCCCGCCGTCGCCGCCGCCGGCAGAGCTGGCAAGGTTCAGGTTGACCTGAAACACGTCGGTCGGCGTCAGGTCGTTGACGGTAATCGTGTCGGCACCGCCGCGGGCGTTGAGGTCGATGTCCTCGACGCCGCCGAGGTCCATCGTGACATTGCCGAAGTCGCGCGTGAATCGGACTCGATTGCCGTTGGCCGAGATGTCGAATTTCTCTGAGACGTCCGAGCCGTTGAACAACAGGGTGTCGAAGCCGGCCTGCCCGTCGATCGTGTCGCTGCCGTCGCCGGGGTTCCAGCCGAAGGTGTCCCTCCCCTGGCTGCCGACGATGGTGTCGTTTCCGGCGCCACCGTTGATGGTCAGGCCGATCGAATTGGCAGACATGAACCCCGAATTGTCAGACAGGGCCGAGGCGTCAATCTCGTCGTTACCGCCGAGGGCGTTCACCGTGAGCGTATCGTTTGTCGCCTCAGCACCGGTGATGTTCACAAAGGGGAACAAGCTCGCGTTGGCGCTGATGACGGTTCCAAAGGACGCGATCTGGCCGACGTCGTCCCCGTTGGTGCCGTTGAGGATGACGGCGTCGGCCTCGCCGTCGCCGAAGCCAATGCCACCGAGGTCCAGGTTGACCGTAAACACGTCGGTTGAGGTCAGGTCGTTGACGGTAATGGTGTCGGCGCCGCCGTTGGCGTTCAGGTCAATATCTTCGATGCCGTTCAAGTCCATGGTCACGTTGCCAAGGTCGCGGGTCAGTCGGACTCGATGAAACGGCAGGCCGTTGCCGCTGTCCGAGATGGTAAACGTCTCCGCGAGGTCCGATCCGTTGAAGACCAGCCCGTCCCTACCGCCCCCCTGTCCGTCGACCACGTCGCTGCCGTCGCCGGGATTCCACTGGAAGGTGTCGTCCCCGGCGCCGAGGAAAACGATGTCGTTGCCGGTGCCTCCGTCAACGAAGTCGTCCCCGGAGCCGCCCGTCAGGACGTCGTTGCCGTCGCCGCCAAAGAGGGACACTGCCGGCAGAGTGCCGTTGGTCTCGTTCAGGGAGAGGTTATCGTTGCCGCCCTGGCCGAGGATGACGATCTGTCGCGTGTTGACGACAGTTGCCGGCCCGCCCTGAATCGCGACAGCGCCGTTATTGACGAGGATCGTCCCGCCTGCGTCGCGGGAGACCACGATGGTGTTGTCCAAGTCATCGCCAAGAACCCTCAACGTCCCCCCTGCGGCGGTGAAGGTGGCCGTGATCGTCGGCAGCACACGCTGGTCGAGCGGCTCGACCTTCGGCAGGAACCGGCCACGATAGACCTTATTGCGGACCGGCCGGCGAACCGGGCGGAGCTGGTTCGTGAACCAATAAGTCAACCAGGACTTGGCCATGAGAGTACCTCGAGAACAGTAGGGTTTAACGATGCGTTCGGTGAATCAGTTCGCGGATGAAGTTCGAACACTCGGCGATCTCGACGCCCTCACGCACCAGGTCGTGAAGCAGTTGAGTGCCCGCGGCGTCAGCGTAGGTGACGGCGGTCAGGTCCAGGCTTAGGCGTTTCGACAGGTGGCCCCGGCGGGCGCAGACGTCGCGGACGACGGCCACCCAGGGTTCTAGGAGCTGTCCTTCGAGCTTGATCGTCGTTACCGGGCTGTTCCGGGAAAGTCGCGTGACTTTGAGCACACTTGTCATCTCCCTGGGAAGCACCGTTCCGGGCCGGCGCGGGTTTCGGCCCGCCCCGCCCGCCGGCCGTCAGCGCGCCCCCGACGGCCGGTTGAGGGCGGCTCTGTCGCACTCCGCCAGGGCATCGCGAAGTACCGCGTAGGCGGCTTCATCTCCGGGACCCGCCGGCGCGAACCGGAGCCCGATGTCGGTCATCTCCTTGACCAACCCGAACACGGTCCGGGCACTCAGGTCATACGTACCATTGAAGTGGTCCGCCGCGTTCGGTTGTCGAAGGGCAACGAGGGCGTCGTCGAAGTTCTGGAGGAAGACCTTGGCCTCCGTGAACGGCTCGAACGCCAGGTCTCGGGCCTTCTGGCGCAGAAGCTTGTGGAGCTGGTCCACGTCACCTGCCATGCGCCGGATCGTGTCGGGATCGACTCCGCGGTCGCGGACCGTCTGTCGGACGGCTTCCGGCGCCAAGGCCGCGAGCCGGTCGCGGGGCTCCTGAAACGCCGCGCCGGTCAGCGCGGCCGGCCAGTTCAGCCGGCCCGCATTCTTCAGCACCGCGACATGACCGGGGCCCCGGGTCGCGTTGATATGGTTCAGCGCTCGACCGTCGAGCGGCATCGCGAGGTCGGGTAGACCCTCCGTGTCGGCCCCGGCGCCGAGCCGGCGCAGGTCCGCCAGGAGGACGTTGAGCGTCTTACCGGACAAGAGTTCGGCCCGCGGGGCATTTCCCCGGCTGCGGCTCAACAACTCTTCCTCCGGTGTCGGGATCCGTTCGCGCTCGCCAGCAGACTCGTCGACGGCCCGGCGTCGGTCAGCCAGTCGCTCGGCGGCGGCTTGCGCCCGCTGCAGGGCCACTTGGCCCGCGTCGGCGGGCGCCACGGCCGGGGCGTAACCCCCGCCCGCGGCCCCGGGCGAACCGCCATACACAGACAGGGAGCCATATGGCGTCATGGCTGAACTCGATCCGCCGTAGCCACCGGGGCCCATATACGCGTTGCGACGCAGCTGCGACAGCAACATTGAGTCCAGGCGAAGGTCGCGCCGCATCGGGTCATTGGCTCGCGCGGTCATGCGCATGGCCTGGCTGGTCGGAGACGACATCGAAGCCGCCGCGGGGGCCATCGCGAACCGTGGCGGGACGTTCATCATCGTGGGCGTCGTGAACGGCTGCTGGTGCATCGAACGACCCTGGCCGTGAGCCGCGGGGTTTGAGTGCGCCATTAAGGTGAACCCGATCAAAGGCGGGCCAATGTGACGAAGGATGCGGTGCATGATGTACCTGCTCGTAAGAGTGGTCGGTCAGTTTGACGATGTGGCCGGCCGGAGAGCGGCTTGACAGTGCCGTCTCCCACGCGGGCCTGCACTCGTCTCGTAACTGGATTGGGATAAAGCGAGCCGTGTGCCGTTTGGCACGGTCGGCCGTGCCATTCGTCCGTAGTGCGTCGTCGGTCAGTGGTTGAAGCGCGAAGTATTTCGACCGCGGGATTCGCGTGGTGAATTGCGGCAGAATCGGGGTCATCGCATTTGGTGAGAAGTCACCGGATTTGGTGAAGTGAGCGCGTGACGCCGAGCTTCTTGATGCGATTGCGGAGGGTGCTGGGGTGGAGGCCGAGGACCTTGGCGGCGCCGCGGGGGCCGGTGATCAGCCAGTTGGTCTGCCGCAGCACCTTGATGATGTACTCACGCTCCACGTCCTCCAGGCGCGGCTGGCCCGCAGGCGGCGGGACTGGGATGGCTTCCGCCCTCTCCGGTTCGGCACGCGCCGTGACGGCGGACGGTGCCGCCGGTGTGGGGAGAAGGTCGGGGCCGATCTCGAGCGTCGGTCCGGTCGCGAGAATGACGGCCCGCTCCAGCACGTTTTCCAGCTCCCGGATGTTACCGGGCCAGGGGTATTCCTGAAGCCGTTGCATCGACTCCCGGCTGACCCCGTCGAGATGTTTGCCGATCCGAGCGGCGAACTTATTCACCAGGAAGTGGATCAACAGGGGAATGTCATCCCGCCGCTCCCGCAGCGGCGGTAACACTACAGGGAAGACATTCAGGCGGTAGTACAAGTCTTCGCGGAAAGAGCCTTCGGCTACCATCTTCGCCAGGTCGCGGTGCGTGGCCGCCACCAGCCGCACATCCACTTTGATCGTCCTTGTACCACCGAGGCGCTCGAACTCCTGCTCCTGGAGTACGCGCAGCAGTTTGGGCTGCAGCTCCGCAGGAAT
>DATJGQ010000126.1:0-2879 GCA_035494815.1 Gemmataceae bacterium | reverse complement strand
TACGGGCTGTTTTGCTGATCCGCAAGCAGTCGACCTTATCAACGCGGCAAGCGATCCGGACATGAAGTTTTTCAACGAAGTCAGTGCTGAAATGGATAAGGTCTACAGGCACACTCGGTCATGGGTCCATATCGAAACGCCGAAGGGGTCAGCCGCGCTGTTTTTCCTCCGGATTTGGCGATGGCATGTATCCCTCATATTTCGGCTTGGACGAAGCGCTCGAACCAGTAGCACTGTTAACGGACTTCGGTGTGTCCGATTGGCTCCGGCCTGAGTAGTACCGCTGAACCGCGCGCTGCACTTGATCGGGCCGGCATTGCGGCATTCCGAGACGTCCCGCGGCCGAGGTTAGGCATTTCCGGTCACCGTCTCGCCGGCCGCTCCGACTGGTGAACGGGGTCGTCTACTCCCATGTCAAAACTGTTCGTGATCACCGCGAGATGGGAACCCACCGCGGTGATCTTGCGCCGCGGGCCGTCCGGGTGGTATCACGTGATTCAGTGGGATATGCGTCGTGACCGCTTCGTGCACGGGGCGTGGTTCAAGGGTCGGATCTACGAGGAGAAGTGCGACGTATCGCCGAACGGCCGCCTGTTCGTCTATTTCGTTCATCGAGGGAGCGGGAGCCGCGCCTGCAGCGAATTCACCGACTCTTGGACTGCGGTCAGCCGCGTACCATGGCTGCAGGCTTTGGTCGTCTGGCCACAAGGGACGACGTATAACGGCGGAGGTCGATTCATCGACAACCGGTCGCTCGCGCTCAGGGGAGTCCTTTATCCTGCCCTCGACGGCCTCCCGGTGCGCGGGCTACGCATCGTAAAAGGCGAAACTCCGTTGCATCGTTCGACGGACGAAGTCCCAGGTGTTGACTGGTGTGGCCGGGACCATGACGATCGGATCATTTTCTCGCGCGCCGGCCGGCTCTTCCGTCGCGTGAAACGAACGGACGTACTGGTCGCGGACTTCACCGACCTCAGCCCGAATCCGCAACCCGCGCCCGACTGGGCCGGTCGGTCGTTGTGACCCGTGACATCGAAGCATGCGTTGCACGTGATCGGCCCGGCATTGCGGTGCTGCGAGACATTCGACCCTTCAACCGGCCGGCAAATGAACGACGTCGTACGGAGAAAGTGATCGATGGCTGCGAGTCGCGGACCAGTCCGCAGACCCGGTCACGGCGCCGGGTACTTCGGCGCCCGCCCGTTCAAAACCTCCACCACGTCACAGACCACCCAGCTCATGTTCTCGATCGCCGTGTGCGTGCGGGCGGCCATGTGGGGGGTGAGCAGGACGTTGTCGAAGCCGAGCAGGGGGTAGTCGGCCGGGGGCGGTTCCGGGTCGAACACGTCCACGGCGGCGCCGGCGATCCTCTTCACGCGGATGGCGTCCGCGAGCGCCGGGGCGTCCAGGACCTCGCCGCGGCTGGTGTTGATCAGGATCGCCGTCGGCTTCATCAGCGCCAACTGGGGCGCGGCGACCAGGTGCTCGTTGCCGGGCCGCATGTCCACGTGCAGCGTGACGATGTCGGCCTCGCGGAAGAGGGTCGGCTGGTCGACCGCCGTCGCGGGAAAGGTCAGGTGCGGCCGCACGTCGAGCAGGTCGTTGTAGATCACCCGCATGCCGAAGCCGTTCGCGGCGATCTGCCCGACCCGCCGGCCGACCCGGCCCATGCCCAGGATGCCGATCGTCAGCTCGTTGAGCTGCACGCCGCGGAGCGTGTTCCGCACGCGCTTGAACTCCGCCGGCTCGTACGTCCGGTCCCGGAAGAGCGCCCACGGCCGCAGCAGTTGCAGCGCGTAGCCGATGACGAAGTCGCCGACCGCGACGGTGTTCGCGTCCGGCGTGTAGACGACTTCCACGCTGCGGGCGCGGCAGGCCGTCACGTCGATGTTCTCCAGGCCGACGCCGCCCCGACCGACGACTCGGAGCTTCGGTCCGCGGGCCAGCAGAGCGGCGTTCACCTTGGTGTAGGTGCGGACCACCATCCCGGCCGCGTCCGGCAGCGTATGGTCGAATTCGGGGGAACCCGGGGCGGCTTCGACGACGCGGGCCCGCTCGCGCAGCCAAGCGAGCGGCGCCGCGGCAGAGCCTTCGGCGACCAGGACAAGTGGCAATTGGGGCATTCCGCAGGTTATAGGGGGTGAAGCGCGCCCCGAAAACTGGACCAGCAAAAGCGGTCGCTTAAGGTACTCGGGGCCGTGTCGAGTCACCGCGGCGAGCCGCTTTGGATTCATCGCATTGGTGCCAAGCCGAGGCCCGAGGGCAGCGCCCTGTTGCCCAGTCGGCATTGGCCCCTGAGACGGCGCTCGGGTCGGTTCCCACCGTTGCCCTATCCTCCGCTCAGGTCTTCGCTGTTCTATGCCGCTTGCCCTGCGCCTTCCATTGCTCCTCGAACTCCTGCGGCGTCAGATAGCCCAGCGACGAGTGGATCCGCTTCAGGTTGTAGACCGCGTCGATGAAGTGGCCGATCTGGCTCCGCGCATCGGCGAAGTCGCGGTAGTCCGACAGATCGACCTCCTCCTCCTTGATCGTGCGGACCAACCGCTCGGCGAAGCCGTTCTCGCGCGGCTCGCCGATCGCCGCCATGCTCGGCCGCACGCCGAGCTTCTGCAACCGCTCGACGTACGACGTGGCCGCGTACTGCACCCCCTGGTCGGAGTGATGGATCGTCGGCACCGCCACCACCAGGGCGCGTTCGAGGGCGGCGAGCGTCAGGCCCTGATCGAGGTTCCGGCCGAGGTGCCAGCCGCGGATCGAGCGCGTGAAGACGTCCATCACGTCGCTGATCGAGCCGACATGGCTCGTGAACGGCGACGCGACGATATTGAGGCCGACAACCTCATGGGCCGACTCGCGAAGCGTCCGGACCAGCGCTTCGC
>DATJGQ010000125.1:0-3261 GCA_035494815.1 Gemmataceae bacterium | reverse complement strand
CCCAGTTGTCGGCCGAGATCTTCGGGTCGCCGACGAGAGAGTTGCCGGTGACGAACCACCGACCCACCCCGCCGTTGTTCGGATCGTGGAACCGGCGGTCCACCTTAACCAGTCGGTGCCGAAGTTCCTGGCTCTTTGTCGCCGGGCCGGGCTTGAAGTAGTTATTGACGATATTGATCTGCGACGCGCCGTCGCCGCCGTCGATCGTCCGGTGCCGCCAGTTGAACAGCACGTTGTTGCGGAAGTCGAACAGCCCGGTCATGCCGATCGACGGGTTGCGGCCGGTGTTGCACGCGAACAGGTTGTGGTGGAACGACGAATCCGCACCGCCCCAGGTGCCGCCGAAGGCGTGGTTGTTCTTGTCCAGCGCCTCGCTGGAAATGCACCACTGGATCGTCAAACGTTCCACAGGCAGTTTCTTGTCCGGCCCACCCGCGGGGTTCCGCTGCATGTGCCGGTAGAGCGAGAGGTTCTCGTCGAGGCCCCAGCTCGCCGAGACGTGATCGACCATGATATTGCCGACCGGGTTGCCGCCGAGGGCGTCGTCGCGGGACTTCATGTCGCCGCGGCGGAAGCGCATGTAGCGGATGACCACGTCGTGCGTGTTGATCTCGGTCGTCGCCCCGCAGACGCAGACGCCGTCGCCGGGCGCGGTCTGGCCGGCGATGGTGATGAACGGGTTATTGATCTTGAGCGGCGACTGCAATGTGATCAACCCGGCGACGCGGAAGACGACCGTCCGGGGGCCGGCGGCATTGACCGCGGCGCGAAGACTGCCCGGGCCGTCGTCCTCAAGTGATGTGACTTCGAGGACCTTCCCGCCGCGGCCGCCGGGCGTGGACATGCCGCCGCCTTCGGCGGCACCTGGGGAGGGGCGGATTCGTCGTTCCATCACAACCTGTTCGCTTGCAACACCGGCCGCAACCCGTCGATCGGCATGACCGGGCTGTTCGACTTCCGCAACAACGTCGTGTTCAACTGGCGACACCGCACGGTCGACGGCGGCGACGGCGCGTCGCAGATCAATGTCGTCAACAACTACTTCAAGCCCGGCCCGGCGACGAAGAGCCAGGACCTTCGGCACCGGCTGGTCAAGGTGGACCGCCGGTTCCACGATCCGAACAACGGCGGGGTGGGTCGGTGGTTCGTCACCGGCAACTCTCTCGTCGGCGACCCGAAGATCTCGGCCGACAACTGGGCGGGCGGCGTGCAGTACGCTCCCGAACGCGAGCAGAAGGGCGAAAAGATTCCGATCCCCACCGAGCGGGAGGCCCGCGCCGATTTGCCGTTCCCCGCACCGGCGATCAGTCAGCACACGGCCGAAGAGGCGTACGAGCTGGTCCTGGCCGGCGCCGGCGCGACGCTGCCGGTCCGCGACCCGGTCGATCTCCGCGTCATCGAAATCGTCCGCACGGGCAAACCGACGTTCAAGGACGGCATCATCGTGCATCAGGACGACGTCGGCGGTTACCCGGAGTACAAGTCGGCCGCGCCGGAGTTGGATAGCGATCACGACGGCATGCCGGACTGGTGGGAGTTGAAGCACGGCCTGAACCCGCACGACCCGGCGGACGCCAACGCCGACAAGGACGGCGACGGTTACACGAACCTCGAGGAGTACCTCAACGGCACCGACCCGACGAAGGCCGTGGACTACCGCAAGCCGGAGAACAACAAGAACACGCTGACCGCGGCGAGCCTGCGGGCCCCGAAGAAGTGACTCGATGTCGGCCCGACTCACCAGTTCGTTGGCCATCCTGTTAGCCGCTTGCGGCTTAGCGACCGCCGCCGAGCCGCGGCACGTCGCGCCCGGCCCCGACGGCCGGCTCATCTATGACGCCGACGCCCGCGGCAACCGCGTGCCCGATTTCTCGCATTGCGGTTACAACGGTGGCGGCGTCGCGATCCCGGACGTGCCGGTGCGCGTCCGCGTCCCCGTGCTGCCCGGCGACGCGACCGCCAGCATTCAGGCCGCGCTCGACCACGTCGCGAAACTGCCGGCCGACGAACGTGGCCTTCGCGGGGCGGTGCTCGTCGAGGCCGGCCGACACGACATCGCCGGCCAACTCCGGATCGCCACTGGCGGAGTCGTTCTCCGCGGTCAGGGCGTCGACGCTACGGTTCTCGTCGCGACCGGCACCGACCGGCGGACGCTCATTCAGATCGCCGGCCGCGACGGCCGCCGGCCCGCTGCTCGCACGTTTGCGGTGGCAGATGCGTACGTGCCCGTCGGCGCGAACAAGCTGCGGCTTTCCGGCACGCCCGGGCTGCAAGTCGGCGCTACGATTTCCGTCGAGCACCCGAGCACGGCCACGTGGGTGTCGGCGCTCAAGATGGACCAGTTCGGCGGCAAGGAGAGCGGCTGGCTCGGCTGGCGGCCCGGCAAGATGGACGTCCGCTGGGACCGCACGGTGACGGCCGTCGACGGCGAGACGATCACGCTCGACGCGCCACTCACACTGGCCCTCGACGCATCGCTCGGCCAGGCCAAAGTCGTGCCTTACTCCTGGCCCGGCCGTATCGCACAGGTCGGCGTCGAGAATCTGAGGTGCGAATCCGCTTACGACCGCGGCAATCGGAAAGACGAGCAGCATGCCTGGATGGCCGTCGCGCTCGACAACGTCCGTGACGCGTGGGTGCGCCAGGTGACCGCCCGTCATTTCGTCAGTTCCGCGGTCGCGGTCGGCGCCGGTTGTCGGAGCGTGACGGTCGAAGATTGCCGCTCGCTCGATCCCGTCTCCGAGACGGCCGCGTATCGCCGGCACGCGTTTTACACGGCGGGACAGTTGACACTCTTCCAACGGTGTCGGTCGGAGCACGGCCGGCACGACTTCGCGGTCGGTTATCTCGCGGCCGGGCCGAACGCGTTCGTCGAATGCGAGGCGGTCGATGCGTCGGCCTTCAGCGGGCCCATCGAAAGCTGGGCGTCGGGCGTGCTCTACGACTGCGTGACGATGGACGGGGGCGGTTTGTCGCTGACCAACCGCGAGATAGCAGGCCAAGGTGTCGGCTGGGCGGCGGCGAACTGCGTGCTCTGGCAGTGTACCGCTCCGGTCGTGACCTGCCGCAACCCGCCGACGGCGCAGAACTGGGCGATCGGCTGCTGGGGCCAGTTCGTCGGTGACGGACATTTCCGCTCGTGCAACGAGTTCGTCAAGCCGCAGAGCTTGTATCGCGCGCAACTCGCGGATCGGCTCGGCGAGGCGGCGGTGCGGGCGACGGGTCGCCGCGAGATTCCCGCCGATCCGGCCCGGGCGCCCA
>DATJGQ010000124.1:0-7108 GCA_035494815.1 Gemmataceae bacterium | reverse complement strand
CAATCGCCGGCAGCGTAGTTTTTGGACCCGGCGGGCCTACCGAGGCGTCCTGACCCGTGAGCGACGGTCGGCCTAGGACTTCTCACCCGCGCGGTCGTTAACCAGCCCATATTGTTTGATCTTCTTGTGCAGCGTGACACGGCTGATTCCAAGCTTCCGCGCCGCGTGCGAGCGGTTGAATCGGCAGTCTTTCAGTGTCCGCTGGATCAATGTGCGTTCGTACTCCGAGCGGCTTTGCATCAGCGAATTGCCCGGGGGGTGCCCGACGCCGTTGACATGAGGGGCGGCCGCCCTGATGGGCAGACTCATGGGTGCGTACTCCTGGCCGACCGGCGAATCATCCGCCGCTCGCCGCACGGACTCGGGCAGATCACTGAGTCTCAATACCGGCCCGTCACTCAGCATGACGGCTTGCTGCATGACGTTTTCGAGCTGTCGAATGTTGCCGGGCCAATGGTGGCTTTGGAGGACTGCCAAAGCATCCGGGCTGATGTCGATCAACTCTTTCCCGAAGCGGGAGCTGAAGTGGGCGGCGAGCCCGCGAGCAAGCAACGGCACGTCCTCGGGACGTTCCCGCAGCGGCGGCAGGTGGAACGACAGCACGTTGAGGCGGTAGTACAGGTCCTGGCGGAACTTCCCCTGCCAGACGCACTCGTCCAGATTCCGGTTACTTGCGGCAATGATCCGGGCTTCGCTGCGGACCGTCACGTGGCTGCCGACGGCTTCGAACTCGCCCGTCTCGATCACGCGCAGGAGGCCGGCCTGCTGTTCCATTCCGAGCGTGTCGATTTCGTCGAGCAAGATAGTCCCCTTGCCGGCGGCGACGAATTTCCCCTTCTGTGACTGCAAGGCGTCGGTGAAGGCCCCCTTTACGTGACCGAAGAAGCAGCTCTCGAATAGGTGGGCCGGTTGGGCGCCACAGGGCACCATCAGGAACGGGTGCTGCCGGCGCGATGATAACTCGTGCAGTACCCGGGCGAGGAACGTCTTGCCCGTGCCCGTTTCCCCCGTCAGCAGAACGGTCAAATCGTGGGCCGCGGCGACGGCCAGCATCGACGCGTGTCGCGCCAGCGACGGGGTCATCGCGCGAAGGCGGTCCGCGATCTGCTCCCGTGGCGATTCGTCTTCTATTGCCGGCGGGACGGCCCGCATGAAATCGCGCAGATTCGACGCCGCCTCCGGCCAGGCCACCTGTCCGACGGTTTGCGGCGCCAAGCGGGCCAGCGCCCCGCCGTCCGCCAGCCCGTCGGCATAGACAATGACGACTGCCAGCGGCGACCGCCGCAACGCCCTTTCGGAGACGACTCCCGTAACCGACTGCCAGTCGCCCAGGTTCGCAACGACGAGAATCAGCAGGCCCGGCCTTTGCCAGGAGATGTGCTGGCGGCAGTCCGAAAAAGTGTAGCGACTTATGCGACTACGCGACGCCTCCTCCGCGGTCGCTTGAATTTCTTCGGCGAGAGCCACGTCGGCCGCGACCAAGGCAGGACACTGAACGGACATGGAATCCTCCATTCTCCTTGCCGAAGCGGTTCGCTCGACCCGACGGCACGCGGCATGGCGACACGAAAAAGCAACCGTCCACGGGTCGAATGGCAGTGTTTCGAGGGGGTTCTCGGCACCGCCGGTGTGAACCTGCTGATTTCTATTTGGCGCCGCGAGCGGTGCCTGAAATCCAGCAATTCGCCCCGTGGACGGTTATGCTTCTTCGGGCTTTCTCCACCGAAAAAAAAGCCGGCGTGGTCGAACCCTACGGAGGTGCTCAACCACGCCGGCTTACTCAGTAACGAGCCCCCTGACTCAGTCAGGTTGCCCTTTATCTAGTCTTCCGACTGCCGGATATCGTAGCCGGTGAACTTGTGATTGCAACTACGAAATCGCGACTCGCGCGCTTTCGTTGTTCCCCGTTCAGCTTGTTCTCATGACATCACGCCTTGGCAGCAGTGACGACCGGCGGGGTTCTCGATGGGATAGCGGGCAGCGGTCGCGGAGCCGGGGGCGGGCTCGATCGGCAGAGCCTCTCGGCTTCGACTTCACTCGCGATGCCGCCGCGGATCAGCGGCTGTTCGCCCGGCCGGTTCCTCTCCATCGCCTCCCAGTCGGCCTGGTCGGCTACCGCGTTGGCCCCCGTCACGACGCCGTTCACACGGCGTACGGTCTTGACGAACACGGCAAACGGACCGTCTACGGTTTCTCGCATGTAGTCCCTTTCGGACCATAGTTTGGTACAACGGCATACTCGATTGTGCAGACAGCGACTAGCGCTGCTCCTGCTTCTCCGAGACGAGCGCGAAGGTCGATTGGGGCCCCGGGCATGCGAACTGCGCGTTGTGCCGGGCTCCGTTGTGCGGGTCGTCGAAGCTAGCCAAAACCGGCCAATTCGCATCGTCGGAGCAGTTGACTGTCAGACCACCGGGTGGTTTACCATAACGGGTCGACAAGTAATTGCCGATCCACACGGTGACCTGCCGGACGCGCTGTCGCTGCCGCCATCGGTACACGGCAACGAAGGCCGAAGCCAGCACTGCCAGGACTGCCATCGCGATCAAAATCTGAACACCCTTATCCATGTCACGCTCCGATCGGCTGAGGTGCAGCCTTGAGATCGGCCGGACGCGGTCTCTCGACCGGCTCGGCCCCGGACTTTCGTAAGTTGGTCACGAAGTCACCCAGCACGGCGCGGCAGCGTTCGCAGACGTACTCGGACTTGTTCGTCCGCTCGTTGATCTCGACAATCGCCTCGTGTCCGAAGACCAGCCGGCAAAGCGGGCGAGAGATGATTCGCGACGACATCGCTCAGACTCTTTGTGTCGGCTCGTGAGGTCCGCCGTATTGCCGGGTAATCTTCGGGGTGGCCTCGGCAATCTTGCCGTCGCCGTCGACCTCCAGAAAGAAACTGTTGGCTACACGGGCGACCCCGATCTCGGGGCCGACGAAGATGTTGACCCGGTAGAAACTGCCCCAAAGCGGGCGGACCGCCACGGCGAGCAGATCGTCCGGCTCGCCCAAGTCGTGCATGACTTGCTTCCGGATCACGTCGTTGAGGGCGTCTTGCTTCTGGCGATCAACTCGGTCGGGTTGGGCACGCTGTTGCACCATGGGCAGCGGAGTCTCCCGCGGTTTTGGTGGATTGCTTCCGACGGTCATCGGTGGGCTCTCACGGTGTTAGTCGTAAGGTCGTTTGAGACGTTTCGTTCAACCTGCCCGCGCCCTTCGATGACGCCATGACTCGGGCAACCCGCCGGAATCGGCCGATGCCAACTGGTCCCGTCGACCAAGACGTCCAGGATTCCTTCCTCCGGCATCTCGCCTCGGAGGCCGTCCACGGCCGTTTGACGGTCGCGAGACAGTTCGTCGCGTGCGCGGAAATGGCTCCGGTGTCGGTAGTCTGATCCGGGTTCGATCGGCGTGGGATGCCGGCCGGCGGTCAAGTCGGCGAGTACCTGGTTGTCGAGGTAACGGAAGATGTTCTCCTCGCCGGCGGTGCGGATGCACCAGCGCCATAAGGCTGCGCCCACGGCTCGGAGTTGGGACGGCGTCGCGTCCGGTCGCAGAATCACGTCGTAAATGACGGGCATGAGACATCCTTTCGGTTCAGGTCCCGCAGCCTCTTCGTGAGGTGGTCGCACGCTTTGTTTCAACACGCATTTGCCGCTCATTCACTGTCGATCAGGCCGCACTCCCGCTCGTAGACGAGAAGGTAAGTGATGATCGACGTGCGGCCGACCCTCAAACTCGCGCCCTTGTCGGCATAGCGAGACTCCAGGTCGTCGAGTTCGTCGCGGCCGGCAGGGGTGGCGAGCAAAGATTTCAATTCTTTCTCTCGTTCCCTTAGAGATTTCTTCACCATCGTAGGTTTCCCTCATCGATACGGGATTCGCTGGCGCGCCGACGGCCCGTCACGGGCTACCGCTCTGCCTGGGGTTGCCGAAGAGGCACTGGAGTTCCGACTCAGTCAGACCCTTTCGAACCCGCGCCAGCAATTCTTGCACTGGCTCCAGGCCGGCCGGGTCGGGCAGCCCGATAGCACCTCGCGTATGAAGCTCCCAGCGATATTCTGCCGCCAAGCGGGCTACGACAGCGTCCGCCTGGTCGGGTAGCGTCCGATGACTGACCCACGCGACTACCTGCCGGCAAAGCTTCTCCTCATCTGTGCCCGCCGGGAAGCGCCACTGCGAATTGTCGACGTCAGAAACCCACAGCCCGCGCGGGTCCGGCGACAGCCGGTTCAGCGCGCCGAATAGTGCTGCCGCGTCCAGCAGAGGCTGCCGGCCTTGAATGACCTCCTGGGTAATCAGTCCCTTCGCGCATTGGAGGATCATCCGCGTCTCTGCAAGTCGCCGTTCGACGTCAGACACGCCGAACTCGAGAGAGTCGGCCGGGTAAGTGGAGCGCGGACAAAGTGCGCTGACCAGGGCCCCCCCGGCGAGAGCGAAAACCAGAAGCGTCGCGGTTCGCGGTTTTTTCATCGACGGCGACTCCATTCCGTATTATGTCGCGATTGGCGACGCTCCCAGCGGGCCCTAATCCAATAAGGCCATTCCCGCGCGCTTCCGCATCGGCGGCACAGGGCAGGTACCGAGGTAGCCGAGCACATCGCTCAGTTGGGCGGTCGCCAAGGCCAGACAGGTGTCGGCCCCGCCGTAATAGAGGCGGATCAGCCCGCTCGCACCGTCCAGGACCCAGCCGCAGGGGAACACCACGCCGTTGACGTCGCCCTGACGCTCGTACGGCATCTCCGGGGCGAACACCCACTCGTCGCTCCGGCGGATCACGCGGCGGGGGTCGTCCAAGTCCAACAAGGCCAGCCCGAGGCGGTAGAGACACCCCCCCGCGGTCCGGCGAACCCCGTGAAACAGAAGCAGCCACCCTTCCGGCGTCTCCAGCGGCGGAGGGCTGAGACCGATCTTGTCCGCATCCCACCAGGCGCCGCGGCGGGCGTAGAGCAGGACGTGGTGATCGCCCCAGTGTGTCAAGTCCGGTGAGAAGGACAGCCAAATGTGTGCGCCGGAACTGCCCCCGGACACCGGCCGGTGGATCATCGCGTAGCGGTTCCCAAAGCGACGGGGGAAAACGGCGGCGTCCTTATCCTCCGGCGGCATGACCGGGCCGAGCCGCGAGAAGGAGACGAAGTCTTTCGTCCGGGCGAGCGACACGAGCGGCCCGCTTTGCGAATAGGCCGTATAGGCGATAATCCATTCGCCCCGGTCCTCGACCCAGGTGAGGCGCGGGTCTTCCACGCCCCACGCCTCTTCCGCGTAGTTGTTCGGGTCTGGGGCGAAGCTGGGGCGGGAGTCGATGTGCCAGTTCGAGACGCCGTTGTTACTCCGGGCCACGGTCAGGTGCGAATGGCCGCGGCGGTCCTCGACGCGGACGAGCAAGATCGTTTCATCACCGACCCGACATGCGCCGGCGTTGAACACCGTGTGAGCGGGGTACGGCCAGTCCCTTGCCGTCAGGATCGGGTTGGCCTCGTGTCGATGGAATAGTTCCGTGTACAGGTTGGGGGCTTTTGATTCTCGGAGCATTCAGACATCCTTCCTGATGAGTGGCGAGGTGTCCTTACTCAAGCACGTGCCATTCATCATGGCGAGCGCTCGGTTGCCGCCCGGCGGGTGCCGCGCTGTCAAGTACCTGGTCTCGGTCCACAAGTAGGCGAGAGTGGATTCGGCGCCCTGGTTCCGGTTCACACCCGACGGCAGCAGGCCGTCATAGCAACCGCCCCGGGACGCCTCGGCGAGTGGCTGCCGCAGGCTGTTCTTGCCGTGGAACCACTGGTACGCACGGCGAAACGTGGCCAGGTGGCGGTCGTCGATCCTCAGATCGAATGCGGTCAGCGCGGCGTCCGCCATCGTGGCCGCTTCCAACGGCTGCTGGTCATATTGAGCCTTGTGTCCATCTTGGGGATACCAGCCGCCGTTGCCGACCGGCCAAAAGACGCCCTCGGTCGTCGTTGTGCGGTCGAGGAACGCGAACGTGGCGTCCGCCACGTCGCCGAAATCCTCGTTCGGCCAGTATCGGGCGGCGACGAACAGGGCATGCGGCAACACCGCGTTGGCGTATGTCAGCCGCGGCTCGAACCACGGCCAGTCCGATCGGCGGCAGCGGTGGTAGCTTTCCGCGAGTCGCCGGGCCGCGGAGTGGGCGATCGTTTCGAGCGGTTCCAGGTTGCTCACTTCGGTCGCGCGCAGATGTCCCCAGGCGAGAACCAGGTACGCCTGTGCCCGCAGGCTCCGGACGCCGGCGAGGGCGGGCCGGACCGTGCCGATCAGTTCGCGGGCCAACGTCCGGTGGCCTTCGCACAACCCGCTGCCGAGCACTTCCGCCAGAGCGAGGACTGCCTGGCCCATGCAGTCGCCGGACCCTTCCGCGTCCAACCAGCTCCGCCGGTAGCTCAGGAAGTTATGAAACCCGCCGCCGGGGCAGTAGGCATACTCCAGGAAGCTCAAGTACTTCGTCACCCGGGAGAGCATGCGCTTCCCCGGATGCCGGCCCCAGAGGCGGGTGCAGACGCGCAGCGCCCGCGCGTTGTCGTCGGTCGTGTAGCCGCTCGTCCTTCGCGGGACGCCGTAGATGGCATGCTGGATCAAGCCGGTCGAGTCCGTCATGCGGTCCAGGTGGTCCATCGGGACCGAATCACGAGTGAGCATTAAGTCCTCTCCGCAATACGAGAACGTTGCGGCCGTTTCTTTTCGGGAACACCCAGGCGGCTTCAATGCGCCTGCCGTGCCTCGACCGGCCCGAGCGTGCGCTGCATCAGGCCGACCACCGTCCAGCCGCTCACCATGCCCAACAGGTATGCGATGCCCACGACGAGTGCCGGCGGGCAGAGGGTGCTCCAGCCGAAGAACTCGAGGGCCATCGGCTCGCGGTTCTGCAGTGCGAACATGCCGACCGCCCCGATGAGGAGCAGCAGGACGATACTGTAAAAGCGTCGCATCGAGTCGTCTCCAGCGGGCGCGAACGGGTTCAGTTCCGGGGCGGCGAGGCCTGGTCCTTATTCTGCTCGGTCGGTGGCGTGGCCTTGGTTGTCGCCGGGTGTCCCAGGTCGTGCACCGCCCCCACTGCTCGTTTCTCATCCGCCCGGATCCTGTCCGTGTCCACGGTG